>CAZORO010000596.1:0-3506 GCA_964581845.1 uncultured bacterium | reverse complement strand
GAGGCTGACCGGTCCCCAGTGAATGAAAAGACCGAACTTCCAGCTCCGCCACTGCTCGATGGACTCAGGCGGCGCGGTCAATCCAGCCTCGCCAGTAGCTGGAGCGACTGCTTGAGCAAAACAACCTATAGACAAGAAACAGGTGAAGATGGCGGAGAGAAAAACCACATAGAAAAGGGAACGCTGGACTGACTGAATCACGATGCCCTCCTTGATGGATTCACCAGAGTCATTCAGTAGACTCCGGAAGGTTACGCGCCCAGGTCAAAACAAGGGCGATGGTCAACATGAGAAACACAACACCTCCCACCGCTGCTTCGGTGTGGCGGTGGGTGATCAGGTACATTGGCGCGACATACAGCACGGCCAGCCAAGGAGCGGCAATGGCAAGAGACAACAGATCCATCCTGAAGGAATCTCCCTTTCGAGTGGCTCTATCCTCTCTCTCACACTCCCTGGCCACCCGCCCCCAGCTCCCGGCAGGACGGACCTTGCGGTAAAACTCTTTGAGGACCTCCATGTCCGTGGCGGGAGTCCACACAGTCACAGCAACACAAATCACAAGCACAGCCATAGCCAACGCTGGAAAGGTCACAAACACAGGCCAAGTCCATCCGAATTCCAATTCGAGGACCACTTGTAGCAAGGAGAGGAGCATCCCCGCAATAGTCCCAGCGAAGTATCCCCAGCCATTCAACCGCCACCAATACCAGCGCAACACATTGGGTAATAGAACTCCCGCTCCCAAGGCCGCCATGATCCAAGTGAAGAGGGCATTGATGCTTTCGGCATGACGGGAGATGACAATGCCCGTGATAATCAGCAGCAACGAGGCGGCATAGCTGGCATAGATGAGTTCCTTCTGCTCAGCCTTTGGACGCAAGTAGTTTTGGTAGACATCGCGGACGAGATAGGAGGCCCCTCCATTGACCATCGCACTGAAGGCGCCCATGAAAGCCGATACCAGGGCCGCCAAAGCGAAGCCCACCAGTCCTGGTGGGAGTCTGTGAGCGATTACCACTGGCATGACCCGCTCGGGATCTTTCTGGATCAGGCTCAGCAGATCAGTCCCACCCTCGATTCCAGCGAAGGCCAGGATTGCCACCGCCATGGCCATGGGAAAGCGGACCGCATGAAAGACTCCCCACAGCATTCCCATCAACGAAGCCTCGCGTGGATTCTTGACCGCCAGGAATTTCTGGAAGTCATAAAGCTGCTCGGGCCCGGAGAAGCAGAGCAACAGCCCCTTGGCAAGATAGGTGAGCACCACCGCCCCAAAGAGGAAGTACATCGAATCTTGCGGGACAAAGAAGGGGGAGTCCGGAGGGACCTCCCGGTCAAGTTTCCACACCGGCCAGGGAGAAAACCAATCAGCGGGGGGCTGAATGGCCAGGTTGTGGGAGGCATACGCCTCATAACCGAGGTAAGCGATCACCAGCGCGCCGGTGGTCAGAATGATGGTCTGGAAAAACTCAACGATGGTCAATCCACGGAATCCACCAAGGACCACATAGAGTCCAGTCACGCCAATGATCAAAGTGGCGCATGTCTGGTCCGAGTACGGAAGGAACTGTGAGCCGAACTTGCCCATACCGACCGCGGTATACCCCATGAAAGCCGAAAGGGTAAGGACGGCATAAAGGGTGTAGGAGAGACGTGAGAGTTCCCCATCCCGTCCCGGACCGAAGCGCAGGATCATCCACTCCGCCCCGGTCATCACCCCGCTACGGCGGATCCACTTACCCATGAAGGCCATGTAGAAGGCCGCGATCAGAAAGCCCCAGAGCCATTGAATCCACATGCCACGATAACCGTATTGGACCAGGATCGAGACAATCCACATGGTTCCGGTGATGTCGAAATAGGAGGAGGACCCGGACATGGCCAGCATCCACCAGGGGAGCGAACGGTTGCCGAGGAAGTAGGACTCCAATCCTTTCGCCGCGCAGCGCTTGGCCACGAAGCCGATGCCAACCACCACGGCGAGGTAGAGGATGAGGATGGCTTGGTCGAGAAAAGACAGGACCATAGTCAGTCAAGCACCGCCTCATACATCGCCGCCACATTCTCCGGGGGTACCGACGCAAGAATGTTATGAACCTGCTGAAACACGAAACCACCGCCCGGCGAGAGAATCCTCACTTGCTCGCGTACATGACGGCGAACCTCATCGGGTGTTCCATTCAGAAGAACTTGTTGAGTATCACAACCACCACCCCAGAACACCATGCGGTCGCCGAACTCCGCTTTGAGCCGTGAAGAATCCATCCCGCAGCAGCTGATCTGTACCGGATTGGTAGCATCCAATCCCGCCTCAATGAGATCCGGGAGAAGCTCATAGATCCCCCCGCAGCAATGGAGCATCACCTTCACATCCGCGAGCTCCTTGGCATGTGTCCACATCCGTTTGTGATGGGGTTTGAAGTACTCCCGGTACATCCTTGGCGAAACCTGTGGGCCGG
Organism: uncultured bacterium; assembly: GCA_964581845.1. Taxonomy (GTDB): domain Bacteria; phylum Hinthialibacterota; class Hinthialibacteria; order OLB16; family OLB16; genus OLB16. Next base: position 1,044 of record CAZORO010000596.1, on the reverse strand, counting down.
ACTGCATCCCGAGATCATCACCAAACAGGATTACATCAATGTACTTCCCCACCACTCCCAAGAAGCGCTCCAGGTTGGCAAGGTGGATCTCCACGAGTTTCGCAAGAAATTCGTGGACCCGGCGGGGATTCTCAGCGAGTTTCATCAGGAAACCATCATTACGGTAAAAGAACTGCCCGCATTCGAGCAGGTTGCCTCCGAAGAGACCAATGATCGCTTTGTCCGTGGTTTCCCTTAGGCGGCGGGCCCCCTCCTCCAGAATACGCGGGCCATCAGGACCCGAAACAAGAGGTCCTGGAGGCGAACCGATGGCGGTCCACATGCACTCTTGCATGGCCTCGGGAATCGCATCCAGGTCATCCTGTTCAAAGAAGGGATAATGTGTCTGCTCAAAGTAAATCGCACCATCGGGCATCTGGGCGATGACCCTCCCGGACTGGGAACGCATCACCCACCGTCCCTCTTCACGTTCAGGCAACGCCCAGATGGGCATCTGACAAGGTGTTCCATCCGGCAGGATCCAATCTCCCCAGTCCTTATCCTCAAGCGCAAAGGCACGTCCTAGTTCGATCGTGTCCACGCCGAAGAGATCGAGCACATCCTGATCAACAATGGCCAGCTGCTGGATCGGGTCATACACACGGGGGACCTTCGCGGGCAGGCCAAGGTGTTTGCGGAGCTGGACATAGGCGATGGCCGCGATGCCCGAGGAACGGTGACCAGAGAGGTCGATGGGGACCCGGTCGCTCTCACGGTGATTCAATGCTTCTAGGACTCGTTCGCGGGAGGTCATTGCATCCGCCCTCCCTTCGGTGGAAGGCTCACATGGAGAGTCACCATTCCATAGGGAGGAACAGCGATACCCCCGGAGACCAGGTTCCCTCTTGCACCTGTCAGATCACTCAATAGGAATGAGGGACGCCAGCCTTTTCTCCACTTGGGAGTCACCTCTTCTGGTTTCCCAGAGGCGCCAAAGAGACGAAGAATAAGTTCCTTCCCATCATCGGTGGGACGTAGCCCAGAGACTACAGCGCCTGAATCATC
>CAZORO010000595.1:0-3511 GCA_964581845.1 uncultured bacterium | reverse complement strand
CTTGCTGTTGGCTTGGTACCGGGGAGCAACCAGCTGGTGGAGGGAAATTCACCGCCTTATCCCCCTTTTCATCGTGGCCATCGCCTTGGGATTGATGACTGTGTGGTGGGAAAGCGCGCGGCTGGGTGCCCGTGAGGCAGCCGCCCATCTGACTTTCCCGGAGAGGTGCCTCGCGGCGGGGAGAATTCCTTGGTTCTACCTCTCGAAGATCCTTGTTCCATTTGGACTCATGCCGATTTACCCGCTGTGGAACCTGGATCCAGCCGATCTCAAGCAATGGCTGTATCCGGTTTTAACCGGATCAGTATCCCTCATCTTTTTCCTGGCGCGGAACTCGTTGGGAAAACAGATCTTCACCACATGGTTCTATTTCCTGATCACCCTCGCGCCCGCATTGGGATTCATTGATTTTTCAACGATGGATCTCTCGCTTGTGGCTGATCACTATCAGTATCTCGCGAGCATCGGTCCGCTCGTGCTCCTGGCCGCTCTACTTTCCCACAACCGTTTACCACAGACAGTGTTGATTTCCCTGATGGCGGCCACATTGAGCATCCTGGCCCTCCTTACCTGGAGACAGGCCGGAAACTTCCTCAATCCGGAGGTTTTTTGGCGTCATGCTCTCAAAGGAAATCCTGGCTGCTGGGCGGTCCACAATAACCTGGGAGTGGCGCTGGCGGACAAGGGGGAATACGATGAAGCGGTGAGGTGTTATGAGGAAGCGGTGCGTTTACGGCCTGGATTCGGGGAGCCATTGGCGAACATTGGGAATGCCTGGTTGGCTCGTGGGATGACCCAGGAGGCCATCGCGGCTTACATGCAAGCGATGCAGGCTGATCCACAGTGCGCCAGTGCCCCCTACCGTCTGGGAAGGCTTTACGATCAAATTGGGGAAGTCTCTAAGGCAGAGGAGAGTTTCTACAAGGCGCTTGAGATTCGGCCCAGATTCCCGGAAGCACTGAACAGCCTGGGTGTGTTGAAAGCCCAATGCGGGGACCTCCAGGGGGCCATCCAGGCCTTTGAAAGGGTTCTGGAGATCCGTCCACTCCATACCAAGGCCGCACGAAACTTACAACAAGCCAGAGCAGAACTGGCCCATGCAAGTCCGGAAATACTAGCCAGTACAAAGGAGGAGAGTGGGGAGCATTCCAGCCCTTAAAAAACAATGGCCAATGGCGGTGAAGTGCTGTCTCCCCCTAACCTTCAGCTGAGCTGGAGGGAACGTCCCTGTCCTGAAGAGGCTGTGGTGCGGCTGGTCCATAGGCTGGCGATTCCCCCTTGGACCGCACGGATTCTGGTCTCCCGAGGGATTGAGGATCCCGAGGAAGCACAAGCCCTGCTCAAACCGGAAACTCAGCCATATCATGACCCTTATCCCCTTCCTGGCCTGGATATATTCCTCCAACGTATCGAGCAGGCCATCCGTGACCGGGACCGTGTCATCATCCATGGTGACTATGACGCCGATGGGATTACCAGCGCGGCCATTTTACGTTTCGCGCTCCAGCGGACAGGGCTCGATCCTCAGGTTTTCCTCCCCAGCCGTTTTGAGGGTGGTTATGGAATCCAACCGGAGTGGGTAGCCGCTCAAAAAGAGGCTGGCTACAAGCTGATCTTGACCACCGATTGTGGCTCCGGAGCGGAGGAAGCCTGCAAGCGTGCCGGAGAGGTGGGGATCGACCTGATGGTCACCGATCACCACACTCCCAATCCTTCCTTGCCCCACGTGACCGCGCATGTGAACCCGCACCTTCCGGGTTGTCAGTATCCCTTCAAGGACCTGTGCGGCGCGGGAGTGGCCTTCAAATTGGCTCAAGCGCTCACCTCCTTCGTGCCTCCCAGTTTCCAAGCGCAATACCGCCGCGAGATTCCGGTCGATCTGGCGATGATCGGCACCCTGGCGGATGTGATGCCGCTACGTGGAGAGAACCGGCGGATCGTGGTGGATGGACTCGACCGTGTGCGTTCATCTCCGAGCGTGGGGTTGCAAGCACTCCTTGCCGCGGCGCGATGCAGTCCAGCTGGTGTCAACGCCGAGACCATCGCCTATCAGGTAGGACCACGTCTGAATGCAGCGGGAAGACTGCGTTCACCCCAACTGGCCTTTGATCTGCTAACCACTGAAAACCCTGAGCACGCCCAGGCTCTCGCGGCAGACCTGGAGAAGGCCAATGAGGAACGGAAACGGCTCGCCGCCAAGGCGACCGAGGCCGCGATTGAGCGTGTTCGTGGGGAGAATCATGACGGCGCGGTCATTATGGCGGACCCTAACTGGCACCGTGGCATCCTCGGTATCCTCGCGGCCAAGGTGATGGAAGCCACGGGCCTTCCCACCTTTGTCGCCAGCATCGAGGGAGAGATGGTGAATGGATCGGCGCGTGTTCCACCCGGTTACAACGCCGCCCGGATTTTGGAACTGGTCAGTGAGTTGACCGAACGTGGAGGCGGTCATTCAGCGGCGGCCGGGTTCACGGTCCGCACAGAGGCTTGGGAGGAATTCGAGCGAGCAGTCCGTGATGCCATTCGCGATCATGCCCTGGAAATCTCTGGTCCGGAGATGCCTGTCGATGCCTTTCTAGATGGCGCGGGGGGAATTTCGGGGATCCTGCATGAGGTCTCCTGCTTGGATCCTTTCGGTCCTGGATTTCCGATTCCCGCCTTTGCGATCTGCCGGTTTGAGGGAAAAGGACGAGGGAGCGTGTTTGGTGAAGGACACCTCAAAATCAACCTCGGTTCCCCCCAAGAACCCTTGGAGGCGGTGGGATTTTCGATGGGTGAGTGGGTCAGAGATCTGGAACGGGGACCGGTCGATTTGGCCATCGAACATGGTGAGAACCATTGGAACGGCAAGACGGTGCTCCGTCCAAAGATCCTCGGTATCCGCCCCTGTTTGCGTGAGAACACACGGTCCAGCCGGATCGAGGAGGTCTCCCATTTCGATGGTGGTGAGGAACTGGGACAGTTGACTTTGTGGGACTCACGCGGACTACCCCCCCTCGAAACCGATTCATGCCTGCGGATCGGATATGGACCGGACTGGAGGATCTGGTGGAATCAGGCTCTCCCCGGAACACACTCCTTTTGGAAGACACGCGCTTGGGACAAATTCGCCGCTTTGCCTTCGGGCAGTTGGCCAGGGGGATGCTCGACTGGTTATGGAGGCGAAATCCCCCAGGAATGGGATGGGCGCGTAGTGGAGATCCTATTTCCTCCTCTTAGAAAGGCTGACAAGGCTTGGCTCCGGTCGGTGCTCGCATCGGGAGGAGGCGATTCTCTCCTTCGCCTGGCTTACTCACCAGATGAGATTCAAGAATGGTGCATGGCGGGGCAAGTGGAACCCGACCGTGAGCTTTTGGCCACTGTCTATCGAGGTCTTGCCACCGAAACCAGCCTACGGGATCTGTTTCAGCTCCCTCTCAAACCCGCCGCCTTGGGATGTGCGCTCGAAATGCTCTCCGATCTTGAGCTCATCCGTATCGGGATTGAACATTATATTAGCTGGTTTGATGTC
>CAZORO010000594.1:0-3515 GCA_964581845.1 uncultured bacterium | reverse complement strand
AGTTTGGTGATCTCTGAAGGTTGAACACGGAAGGAGGAGACCTGAAGCCAGCTGCGGGAACCATTGATGATCCGTGATTGGATCGGCAATCCGGTGTTGGCTGGAATGACAAATAGAGACACCTGTAACACCAACACCGCCAAAAGCAGCCACCCAATCCGTCTCCCCCACAGGGGGTAATCCACCAATGCAGCGGTTCCCATCGCGATAAAACCAAAAACAACCCAACACATTTGCTTAAGAAAAGTACTCAGCATACTATTCCGCCGTATGGAATCCTGTTCTTTCAGAGACTCAAGCATGGCATTGGGATCGGTTACCCCCAGACAGGAGGGATTTTTTTCCGTGGCTCTGGCAACCGCCGCCTCGATTGCCTTTTCCCATTTGGCCTGGGTGGTCTGCCGGTAGTCATAGAAGGCGCTGCTGGAATACACCATCACCAGGCCGAAGAGCACCAGGCACGTGGTCAGAAAGAAGAGCATGTGCGGGGCCATGTGGTCGATCCAACGGTTCATCGGATTGCCCCCTGCAGTTCCTGGACCCATGTACGGAACTTCTCTCCCCGGTCCTCGAAGGACTTGAATTCATCAAAGGAAGCGCAAGCGGGCGAGAGAAGGACGGTATCGCCGGACTTCGCCTGATCCACCGCCAGCTCGAATGCCATCCGCATGGTTTCGGCAATCTCCACCGGCATATGTCCAGAGAGAGCCTCATGGAAGAGGTGCCGATCACGCCCAAAACAGATGGTATGTGAAATTTTTCTTTCCCGGGCCACGGAAACCAGCTCCAAGAGGTTCTCTCCCTTCCCTTCTCCTCCCACCAGCCAGACGATGGGCCCGTCCACAGATCGAAGGGCCGCGATGGCCGCATGGGCATTGGTGGCCTTGGAGTCATTGATATACCGAACCCCATTCACCACTCCCACTACCTCAATCCGATGCGGAAGCCTCACGGGATCATTAAAAATGGTGACTGCCTGGTCCACGGGAACATCCATAAAAATCAAAGAGGCCACACAGGCCATCATGTTTTCCACATCGTGCGGGAAGAAACCTGCGGTCCGGACTTCGCGGCTCCATCCCGGTCCGCCCCCGCGCCAGGTAAGCGTACTGCCTGACAGGGTCAATCCATCCAGCGAAGCCACCAAGTCCCGCCCATACCAGAAAAGACGTCCCCGAGTTTTTTGCAAGGAGGGGAACTGGGCCAGTTCACGGTATAGAAGCAGGACATCATCGATAGTCTGATTCGTGGCAATCCGGGATTTGGCTATGACATAGGACTCCATGGAACCATGATGGCCTAAGTGATCGGGGGCTATATTGAGGATCACCGCGACACGGGGATGGAACTCGAAGACAGTTTCGAGCTGATAACTGCTCACCTCGATCACAACCACATCCACTTCCTCGTTGCGGTCAACCCACTCGGTGATGGGAGTCCCCAGATTGCCGATTGCCACGGCCCGTTTCCCCGCATCCCGCAAGCCCTTGGCAATGTTGGTAACCACAGTGGATTTGCCGTTGGTCCCAGTCACCGCGATGATGGGAACCTTGACCTCCCGGCAACCCAATTCCAGCTCGCCAAGGATGGGAATCTTTCTTTCCCTGAAAGGAGCCAGGCGATCCAATGGAACACCAGGACTGGTCACCACCTGATCCACCTCCAGTGGCAAATCTGAAGTTCCCAGAGTCACCTCAACTCCCATTTCCCTGAGACGGTCAGCGCGTTCCCGGAGTAGATTCGTGTCGGCGGAATCCACAGCCAGGACGGGGTTGCCACGCCGTGACAAGAACACAGCGGCGGAGGTCCCACTCAATCCTAAGCCAACCACCAGCGTCTTCTTGTTCTTTCTCCCGGGCATCATCTTACCTCGTCTTCAGAGTAGCCAGCCCGATCACCGCCAGCAGCGCGGCCACAATCCAGAATCGTGTGATGATCTTGGATTCCGGCCAGCCTAGCTGTTCGAAATGGTGATGCAGCGGAGTCATGCGAAAGACACGTTTTCCGGTGAGTTTGTAGGAGGTTACTTGGATCATGACGGAAACGATCTCAGCCACGAAGACGCCGCCAATCACAGGCAACATAAATTCCTGGTGGACGAGGACCGCGATGGTGGCGATCGTGCCGCCTAGCGCGAGCGAACCGGTATCCCCCATGAACACCTCGGCGGGATGACAGTTGTACCAGAGAAAGGCCAATGAAGCTCCCACCAAGGCTGCACAACACACGGCCAGCTCTCCGGCGCCTCGAACAAAGACGATCCATAGATATCCGGTGGTGAAGTCAGCCCGCCCCACCAAGTAAGCCACTAATGAGTAAGCGGAAGCCACAAACAGAGTGCAACCAATCGCGAGACCATCCAGGCCATCAGTCAGGTTGACTGCATTCGAGGTTCCCACCAGAACGAAAATCACCCAGGGGATGTAGAAGACTCCCAATGGAATCAGCCACTTAACGAAGAGTGTGGTCACGCTGTAGGAAGCCGAAACAACCGACTCATTCTCATTCGCTCTGAAAAGGGTGTCAGGCGGGAAAAAGTAGATGATCAAGGCAATGACCCCAGCAACCAGTGATTGGTAGAGGAGCTTAGTCTTGGCCGGGATTCCCTTGTGGTTCCGGCGTGCGAGCTTGGCCCAATCATCCATGGCCCCGATGGCTCCATATCCCACAGCCGCGATAAGCGTCAGCCAGACCAGAACGCTTTGCAGATTCCCACAGACAAGGACGGAGATGAAGAAAGCGGCGAGGATAAGTATGCCTCCCATAGTGGGGGTATCCGCCTTGCCCTTGTGGCGCTCGTATAACTCAGGTATTCCCTGCCCACGGATCTGTTGTCCGATCCTCTTGCGCCGCAGCCAGCGGATAAAAAGGGGACCGGTCAGAATGCCAGCCAATAGCGCTATCGCTAAAGCTAGAGCGGCCCTGACTGTCAGGTAGTTAAACATCCTGAGCGGGCCATACGCCTCATATCCGAGCTGATAAATCAGGTAAAGCATTATCTTACCGTTCGGTGATCAAGCCGCCTCGGATTCCAATACCTCTTCTAAGTAACAGTCCACCATCGGGCACGGTCTCTCATCGGCAGCTTCCTCCTCGGCTTCCCTTTCCAGTTCCTCAGGACTATCAGCGAACAAAATCAACATAACACAACCCCCATTTACGGCTTGCGGCCGAATTGGCGGGTCAAGGCATCCAGGATGCCCTCCATTTTCATCCCCCTCGACCCCTTCACCAGCACCACATCCGAGGGTTCCAACAAGTGCATCAGCTCCAGAGAGGCAGTTTCAACCGTCTCGAACCAGCGAATCCGCCGATTCGGGAATCCCGCTTTCCGCGCGCCCTGGATCAAATGGCGCGTGGCATTCCCAACAGCCACCAGGAAGTCAATCGAACCGGATCCGAGGGACTGCCCCACCATTTGGTGAAGCTCCTGGCTACGATGGCCCAGGTCCCACATCTCTCCGGCGACAAACACCTTGCGTCTGTCCATAAAGGTCTCAAGCAGCCGCTGAGCA
>CAZORO010000593.1:0-3529 GCA_964581845.1 uncultured bacterium | reverse complement strand
AATGTTGGCGATACTGCCCACAATAAAGAGGTTCCCAGCCAGGGTTGAGGAGAGTGCCAGAATAGGCCCCGCTAAAGGGTGAGAGGCGGCAGGCAGAAGGAGCATCGTGGCAGGGACATTGGAGACCAGGTTCGATAAGATGACAGTCAGGGCAAAGAGCCAGCCGGGTTGCTTGGGATCGATCCCAGTTTCAGTGATCCGAGAGATGATCTGAGCAAGCAGTCCGGAGGATTCCAGGGCATGGTTGACCACGAACAATCCCGCGAAGAGGGTGAGTAGGTTCCAATCAACTAGTGAAAGAATGCTGCGGGTGGTCATGCGGCGGCTAGTCAATAGGAGTCCAGCGGCCGCCAGTGCTAGCACTTCTCGTGGCCAGGAAGTCAATAGGAATGCTGAGATCAATGTGAGTAGGACACAGGCTCCCTTGAATGTCTGCCACCGATTGAATGGGGGAGCTTGGGCGGCATGAAAACGGAGATCAGCATCCCACTTACCTGCCACCCGCCACATCACGATACCCCAGATCGCGGCCAGACCGAGGACCACGGGAACAATCGCCACCAGGAGATATCCCCCAAAGGAAAGCCCCAGCCTTTGCCCGATGAGCATATTCTGCGGATTGCCGATCAGAGTCGCCGCCGAGCCTACATTGGAGGCACAGGCCAACGCCAGTAGAAATGGCATGGGATTAAGCTTCCGGCGGATACAACCCTCGATCAACACAGGTGGCATGGCCAGGCAGATGATGTCATTCGCTAAAAGAGCCGAGAGTCCGCTCGAGACAGCGATCAACAGAGCAAGAAGCACCGGGGGAGTGAAATCAGCTGCGGCCAATCCTCTTGTGATACGGGCATAAAAACCGCCCAGACGAAATTGCGCGGAAACCACCATGAGACCAAGCAACAGCCCCATGGTGGGGACATCGATGGCATCGCGCGCTTCCTCCGAGCTAACCCTTCCCATCACAAGCAAGGCAATCGCCCCCAGTAGAGCAATACCAGTCCGGTCCAGGGCCAGCCCGGGGATTTCTCCGAGAATCATCCCCAGGTAGACCAAGAGAAAAACACTCAGGACAGACGTGTCCATACTCCCCCCTCCACCTGCCACTGTGATGCATGACCTAACAATCCCCGGTGGGCCTCAGTCTCGGTGAAGGTGAGCAATGCCTGCCCCTCCTGAGTCACTTTATCAAGGAATCTCCGGCAACGTCCCAGATCCATTTCGTGAGTGACATCATCGACCAGCAGGATGGGGGGATCGGCGGGATTTGTGAGCAGGTCCCGTTCCGCGAGTTTCAAAGCCAGTACCAGCGAACGGCGCTGGCCTTGCGAGGCATAGCGCTCAGCGGAGATACCCCCCACTTCGAGGTAGAGGTCATCCCGGTGAGGACCGGCAAGGGTTTGGTGTTGGGCAAGATCACGTTCCAGGTTGACCTCCAAGTGCTGAGCAAAGATCTTATGGAGTTCCTCTTCACTAGGGACCTCCTTGGTTGTCGGCCAAGTGTGACGGGATCCAGTGGAGCGGTAGCTTCCTGCTAAGGTCTCATCCAGTTGTGTGATCTCCGCATAATGTTCCTTTGTCTGTTCCAAGAGTTGCAGGCTGTAGGTGGCGCGTGTGCGGATCACCTTGGCCCCCAGACGGCAGAGTTCCTGATCCCATGCACGGACCAGGTGCTTGGTAGTCGGGCTTATATCGGCGGTCCGCAAGACTGCATTCCGTTGCTTGAGGGTTTTCCGGTAGTCAAGCAACACACGGACCATGGCGGGGTGGCGCTGGCACATCCCCAGATCCAGGATTCTCCTGCGATAGGAGGGACCGCCTGAGAGGAACTCCATATCTTCGGGGGCAAAGAAGACCGCGCGGAAATGGCCGTATATGTCACTGCTTCGTTTGAGAGGGGCGTCATCCACCTTGAAACGGCGTTCCTTCTCCTCAAAGCCAGCCATAATAGAGTGAATCGCATCCCCGCTTTCAAAATCAAGCCTGATGAAGGCGGAGGGGGTGCCCCTGCGGATGAGCTCGCGGTTTGTGTGGGTACGAGGACTGGTGGCGGTGGCTAGGAAATAGAGTGCTTCAAGGAGACTGGTTTTTCCCTGTGCGTTTCGCCCGGACAGGATTTGAGGTCCGGGGGGAAAGGCCAGTGAAGCCTTGGAGATGTTCCGGAAGTTTTGAAGATGGAGCTGCAGTAGACGCATTTTTTTCTAGACCGGGAGTGGAGGAACGCGCCTGCTCGGCCGCGGCCTTGAACCGGAGAGAGTATTGTGGGGAAAGAGGAGTGCGTGTGTCCAGCACACACAGTCCCTCACGCAGGAGTTCCTCATTAAGCAGAGTTCCATCACCAAAGAATACATAGGCCGCAAGTTCGCCACTGGCGTTGCGAAGCTTCTCATCGAACACAAGGCGTACGATCCTTCCACGTAGCTTTTCCCGCCACTCCTTCCGCTTTTGTTCAAGCGCGGTGGACCTCTGGGGCTCCATTTTGCATCCGAGAAGAGCCGCCTTGCGCCCATTCTTGAAGATCAGATTGCCATCAGCAAACCAATCCCGGATGGTTCGCATGGATTCGATGGCCCTGACACGGCTGGGAGGGGTCAGAGGTGAAACCTTGGCGTTGGGAGAAATAGCATTGGGGTCGGGAAGGATGTACTGGATCGAACGGCCGGCGCGGTTGACGTTGCGTCCAAAGGCATCCACCCGGCCTGGATCCTGCTCCGCTGGGATACCCCCCATGAGGATAAACAGTCCTGCCAGGATGGGCAGGATTTGCCTGTAGAGGGAACCGAAAGACCGCGCTATTCTGGGTGACATGAGACCTGCATGAAGAATCTGCAGTTCTCATACCAGACTATCATCGTGGTTTTTCATTCAACCGTCCCAAGAGCCGCAGGAGTCCATCCAGGATAGTAAGCGGATGAGGTGGACAGCCGGGGATGTACAGATCCACGGGCACCACCGAATCTGCTCCATTGTGCACTTCCGGATGCCCGGCATAGGGGCCACCCGATATCGCGCAACTACCCACCGCGATCACAATCTTGGGGGCGGGAACTGCCTCATAGGTTTTCTTGAGAGCCATTTTCATGTTCTCAGTGACCGGACCAGTAATGAGCAGCCCATCCGCATGGCGTGGTGAAGCGGCAAAGTGTATCCCAAACCTGGGAAGATCCCAGACCAGCGTGTTCAAGACATTGATATCAGCCTCGCAGGCATTACACCCTCCCGCGCTGACTTGACGGAGCTGCAGGGAACGTCCCAAGAGACGCTTCATCTCTCCATCCAATGCCTGGGCCAACCTCAGTGTCTCACCCTCCTTAAGGGTCAGATCCTCGCGATGGCGGGTGGAAAGACGGTGATCCGGTGAATAGGAGATTGCTCCCTCCGGGCAAGCTTCCGCGCAGTCAGTGCAGAAGATGCATTTTCCCAGATCGACGGATAGTTGGTACGAAGAGGGGATTGCACTGTTACTCTGATGGAGTACAGCCGACCTCACCCCCCCAGCCCCCCTCTCCCACAAGGCGAGGGGGGAGCA
>CAZORO010000592.1:0-3530 GCA_964581845.1 uncultured bacterium | reverse complement strand
CGGCTCCAGCGAGATTGGCGCTATAGAGCTTACTCATCTGGGATGGAAAGCGAGTCACGGCCAGGCAAGAACAGATACCCGCGAACACAAAGGGGATCGAGGCGACGAAGTAGACCAGGACCATGGAGAAGTAGTCCACAAGGCTGATTTCTTTGGGCTCGATGATGGGGATGCACAGATACGAAAGGAAACAGAGCGCCATCGAGGATGAGAGCCCGAAGGAGTAAAGGGAGAGGTGATACTTGGACTTCTCCAGCCGAAAGTAGGCTGGGAAGAGATAGACCAGGTTGGCTCCAGCGGCCATGCCCAGCATGGCAATGGAAATGGCCGCGAAGGCATAGGGGTACCACATGGTGACGCTGAAGATCCGTACCAAAAGGATCTCGTACATCAACGCCGCCAACGCCACAAGAATGACCCCGTAGTAGGGGCCCCGCCGACGGATCACATCCCAAGCCATTCGATAGAAACAACCTCAAGTCAGGATATACAAGAAGAAAAGGATTGGGGTTTTGGATCTGGTTGTCAATAGAACATCTTGATAAAGTCAGGACAACATGATAAGGTGGCTTACCATGAACTTTGAAGCCATCGAACCTGTCTTCCAGCCCGATGAACGATTCACCTTGAACCCAAGTTCACCGATCCCGCTCTATCACCAGATGGAGCAGATCATTCTCTCACGCATCTCCAAGGTAGAGATGGTGGGGAAACGGATGCCCTCGGAGTTTGAGCTGATCGAGATCTTCGATGTCAGCCGTGCCACGGTGAAAAAGACCCTCGATAACCTGGTCAACAAGGGGCTTATCGAGCGCCGCCGGGGGGTGGGCACACGGGTCATCAAGCATCAGATCATTGAAGATCTCGCGCGGTTGACCGGGTACACGGAGAAGATGGAGAGCAAGGGGCTGACCACACGGACTCAGATCATCGAGGTCAAAGAACACATCCCCAGCGGGGAGGTACGGAACAGGCTGCAGCTTGAGGAGGGAGAGAAATCGCTCTCGGTCCGCCGCCTGCGTGGAACCGATCAGGTCTTTCCGATTGTGTTGCTGCGCTCGGAAATTCCCTCCGCATTGAAGATCGACCCGCGCGAGGATTTCTCACATTCGCTGTATTGGCTTATCGAAGAGAAATACCACATCCCGATCGTGTGGGGGGAGGAGACCATCGAGGCCTCCACAGCCAGCGCCGATCAGGCCAGGTATCTCCAGATCCGTCAGGGCGACACCGTGCTTATCATGGACCGCATCACCTACACCCATGGCAACCGTCCCATCGAATACGTCCGGGGTGTCTACCGTCCAGACAGATATAAGTTTTCGATCCGGTTGAACCGGTAGAACACAACCTGGGGGCTTGGTCCATGGTTATTTGAATCACGGAATCCATGGAGTAACCGGAACAATCGGAAAGGATTGATCTGAACCAAGGCCGAATCCCTCAGCTAAAAGCCCAGATAAAAAGCTCTCAGCCTCCGGCCTCCAGTTCCGATCTTTCCGTTCTTCCGCCTGGTCCGCGATTCAAACCACGTATTCACACACTCATATAAGCACCAACGCGCCTGATCCGACGTCACAACTGGCGCTCCATAGTTCTGAATCTTCAACTGCATTTCAGGACTGAGCTGTTTGATCAACTTTACCTTGTAGGCATCTGGGGGTTGATTTGAGTTCTGTTTGTTGAGTAACAGGAAACCAGAACAGACTCAACCAAACTTCACTAGCGCCTAGATCCCCGCCCCATCGATGTACTCATCTCCACGGCAGAGGATAAAGAGCGCCTCTTCCGCCAGCAGGTCATCGAATTCCTGGTATTTGTGAACCACATGCCCCGCGCGGGCATAAGCCTCCACAATCTGCGCGCTAATACCTTGGAGAGAATCCTTAAAGTCCCGGATGGCCACATGGTGGATATTCGGGGTTTCATACCAATCATAGGGAATGGTGGGAGTCCTTGGCATCCTTCCCTCCAAGAAGAGTTGGAGCCGGTTTCTCCAGTGAGCGAAATTGGGGAAACTCACGATGACCACTTTACCCACACGGAGCATCTCCCGAAGAACATCCAAAGGCTTATGGACGGTTTGCAAGGTCCTTTCGAGGATCACGAAGTCGAAGATGTCATCACCAAAGCCATCGAGTCCAGTATCAAGATCGGCCTGGATAACCGGGACCCCATGTTGGACCGCTAATTGGACCTCCTCGGGATTGATTTCGATTCCTTGTCCGACGACATGGCGGTCACGGATCAGCTCGGCGAGGAGCTCTCCCGAGCCGCATCCACAGTCAAGGACGTGGCTGTAAGGAGTCACGATCTGCTGGATGAGTTCATGATCCCAACGTGGCCCTGTGGGAGAGGTGGCATTCCCACCCCATGAAATGGATCCTCCCTCGGACTCCCAGGCTCTTTTAAGGGAATCGAGGTCCAATCCTGAATTTCGCAGGATCCGGATTAACCAAGTAGCCGAGTCCTCCAGCGTGGGCTTGCCGGAATCATTTGGAAAAGGAGAATGTGCGGGCATATCAAGTCCTCAAGAGACCCTCTCCAGCTGGAGCAGGAATGAGCGTACCAGGTTACCCTCCTGCTCGACCTCTAGGAGAAAGGCATCATGGCCATACGACGATGAGAGGTTCACATAGGTCACCGGTCTGCCTAACCGTGAAAGCGCGGTGGCCCAGTCCCGGCAGCTCGCGGGAGTATAGAGCCAATCGCTGGAGAAGCTGACCACCAGGCTGTTGCAACTCACCCGCCGCGCCGCCTCGATAAGGTCACCATCTCCCCAATGTGAGGCGTCATAGTGATCCATCGCGCGCAGGATGTAGAGGTAGCTGTTGGCATCAAAACGCTGAACAAAGCGGCTTCCCTGGTAACGCAAGTAAGACTCGACTTCGAAATAGGGATCGGCACGAAAGGCGCCACCAAGCCCATTCGGGCCTCCCGATCTCCACTCCGCCTCCGCGTCACCAGAAGTGGCTTGCCCCATCCTTCGTCCAAACTTGCTTTCCATCGAACGCTTGGAGAGATAGGTGATATGCCCAATCATTCGGGCCGCGGCGAGTCCATGCTCAGGGCCCTTGTCAGGAGGATAGTTCCCTTCATTCCAATTGGGATCTGTCAGGATCACATGCCGCGCAACCGCGTTGAAGGCGAGTCCCTGAGCGCTCAGCCAAGGCGAGGCCGCCAGGATGATGGTCCCACGCAGGCGATCCGGCATCGATAGCGAAAACTCCAGGGCTTGCTGCCCACCGAGAGAACCACCAATGGCGGCTAACAGAACATCAATTCCCAGATAATCCATCAAGCGGATATGGAGACGGACCCAGTCCCCTACCGAGACCACCGGGAAAGACATCCGGTAAGGTTCACCTGTCGCGGGATTGATGGAGGTGGGGCCGGTGGTACCATAACAACTGCCGAGTACATTCGCGCAGATAATAAAGTAACGGTCAGTGTCGAGTGGCTTGCCTGGCCCGATGAACTCATCCCACCAACCAGGGCGGTCTATCCGCCACTTCCGCCCCATGGCTTCC
>CAZORO010000591.1:0-3531 GCA_964581845.1 uncultured bacterium | reverse complement strand
ACTCATTCTCGATCCAGTTCTGTCCCACTTCGAGGCAACCATTCCCACACGCTTCCGTTGATTTCCCCACCTCCATGGCACGGTAGGTCCTGTATCCCATGGCGGGGACAGTGGCCAGAAACCCCCTGGCACGCTGCCCGGGGTAGGCTCCCTGGCATTTTGCGTGGGGTACCGGAGTGCCGTGGTAATCCATGATCTTGATGGGAAGATGTGGCCCCTCGGAACGGAACTCGCTGAAACGGTCCTCGGTGGCTACCACCCACTCAGTCCGTTCCCAAGGGAGGGGGTTGAAGACAACCAACGACCTGCCTTCCTGGGTAGTGTCAATTTGGGATGCGATCCTTTGGCGAGCGCGATCCTCGATAACCAGTCCTTCATGTAACACTTTCCCCTGGCTATTGCGGACATCTTCATAAGCCTGTTCGAGACTGCTCCCCGCCAGGATGTCATGAAACTGGTTGAAGAGAACCTCCCGCCATAACTCCTCAATCTTCTCTGTCTGTGGTGGTGAGGCTTGGAGCAGGGAATCGACCACGGCCAGACGTTCAGCCCGCATCAGCTGGTGCTCGGCTTGGCGATTTAATTGCTTGACCATGCCCACCGCGCTGTAGCAACCTACGGCATGGAACTGGAGATCATGCTCAATAGTGGGGAATTTCCCGGCCATGTGTTTCTCAATGGATTGGAAAAAGGTGGTTAAGTCGCTGTATTGAATGTCCAGATGTTCATAGCGGGTCTTGGCCTCTTGAATGGAACGGATATTCCTCCGGCTGGGGCCACCACCGTGGTTTCCGATTCCATAAAAACTCAAAAGATCCGTTTGCCCGGGCAGAAGGTAAAGCCAGTTTGTGTGACGCTCGATATCTTGGAATACATCCCACTGCCAGGTGGCATACGACCAGGGGATATTGGCAGCCAGCACCTCGCTGCCATCCTTGGCGCGCCAGTGGAAGATGGTTCCATTTCCATTGGGGTATTCCATCTCTCTATGTCCGGCATTCGGACGCAGAAAGCAATAAGCGCTCATCCCTTGCTTGTGGAGGATCTGGGGGAGGACTCCCGCATGACCGAAGCTATCGGGGTTGAAGCCTACTCCGGCGCGTTTACCGAAGTGTTTGAGGAAGAATCGTTGCGCATAGAGGCCATGCCTGACAAAGGATTCTCCATGCGGGATGTTGCAGTCCGGCTCGACCCACCAGCCCCCGGCGAGTTCCCACTGCCCACGCGCCACCGCTGCTTGAATCTCCTCGAAAAGGGGTGGGTCAATTTCACGGACCCACTCATAAAAGGCCGCCGAGGAGGCCGTGAAGTGGTAGTCCGGGAACTCCTTCATCAGCTCAATGGCGGAACGGAAGGTGGCGCGGGCCTCCTCGCACCCCTCCATCCAGCGCCACCCCCAGACAGGATCAATATGGCCATGGCCGATCATATGGACAGTGGGTTTTGCGAGAGACATGCTGAGACCTTTCATCTGATAGGGTTAGTGAAAAGGGGATTTTAAGGGGTTTTGTGGGGGAGGTCTATGTGGATGGGTTGAGCTGAAAACCTCATGTAAATCTCCCTGATGCCACTCTTTTTGTGTTTCGGGTGACATTTCATGAAGAAGGTTCTATATTGTATGGGTAGTATGTAGCTGTCCTGATGCCTGGGGGTGCTCAGTGCCAAGATTCCCCGCATTTCTCTCCTTCTTAGGTGTACCCCCCCAGTTTACATGTGTCCTCTTGTCGTTCAATTCCGTCGTCCTTCCCGCACCCCCCACGGTTTCCGTTTCTCTACCACCAGAGAGGCTTGCTCATGACTCTTCTTCATAGATTTCCACTACCAGTTCATCTTGGTTTTTTCTTGCTCCTCTTTGTAGAAGTTGAGGCAATGGGAAAGACGCTGTATGTTTCACCTGATGGGAATGGGCAAGATGGGCAATCTTGGACTACAGCATATAAAACAATCATTGAATCTGTAGCATCGCCCTCCGATCCGGAACATCGAGACTGGTGGAATCACAAAACGATTATTCGGGGGGATGCTTCAGTCGCATTGCGGACATGGGCAACATCGAAATTGGATGGATTCTTTATTGTGGATTCGATGATAGGAGTAGATTCCGCAGCATCTACAACACTGATGAACTGTGTTTTCGAGGGGAATGGTGTAGGGTCAAACGGGGCTGCGGTCACACACTGGTATGCGAAAGACTCATTGACACTCATCAACTGCCTTATCGTCGATAATGATTACACTCCCCGTGAAGGAGAGTATTTACCACCCAGCTGGTATTACACAGCTATCGACCTGCTACAAGAATCATCACTAACCTTAATCCATTGCACAATCGCGGATAACGATGTCATTGGGAGAGAAGGATTTAGGGCAATCTCATCAAGTAAGAATTTGACTATCTTGAATAGCATTATTCGTGATCCAATTTCCACTCCAATAGGACCCGCGAATGTGACCTACAGCAATATTATTGGAGGCTTCGAGGGAGAGGGGAATATTGATGTAGATCCGAGTTTCGGTTCCCAATACAAACTACTGCCAGACTCCCCCTGTATTGATACAGGGACCGCTTCCGAGGTTCTCTATGATATCCGTAACCTTTCGAGACCAATCGATATTGTAGGAGTGGGCTTTGATGGCAGCGTGGCTTTCGATATGGGAGCTTTTGAATTCCGTACGGAGGATATTCCAACCCCGACACGAACCCGGACCATGATACGGACACCAACCATAACCCTATCCCCAACGATCACGGATACACCCACCGAAACTGGAACTCCCACGTTCACGGAAACACCCATCCCAACGCCGACCATCGATTCGCACGCCGATATCAACGGCGACGGCAAGATCAGACCGGAAGACCTTCTGATTCTCCAACGGGAATGGGGACGAGAGACGGGACAATAAAGAAGCTGTTCTTTATTCCACTCGGGAATGACGATTCCGGGGTCTCACTCCTCTCCGCCCGTTGTTTCCTCTTCATCCTTATCCTCCTCCACGATCTTGGTGATCGCGGCCACCTTGTCGCCTTCCTCCAAGCGGATCAAGCGCACGCCTTGGGTGGCGCGTCCAATGGAACGGATCTCGTCCACTCCCTGGCGGATCATGATGCCATTTTGGGTGATGATCATGATCTCCTCATCCTCGCTTAGGATGGCCACGCTTCCCATCACAAGACCATTGCGCTCGGAGGTTTCGATGTTGCTGACTCCCTGGCCGCCACGATGGATGAGACGGTACTCGGAAATCGCTGTCCGCTTGCCATAACCATTCTCGGTGACTGACAGGAGATAACTCCCCTGCGCCGCGACATCCGCGCTGACAACCGTGTCGTCCTCCTTGAGTGTGATCGCCTTGACACCGCGCGCGGTCCGTCCTGTTGGACGGACATCTCCCTCGAAGAAATGACAGGCCTTGCCGTTGCGCGTGGCCAGGATCAGGTTGTCCTTGCCGGTGGTCTTGAGCACATTGATCAGATAGTCATTCTCATCCAGATCGATGGCGATGATGCCGGTCTTGCGGATATTGGCG
>CAZORO010000590.1:0-3534 GCA_964581845.1 uncultured bacterium | reverse complement strand
GAAACCAGTGCGGCACTCGGATTTGGATTCCGTTGTGGCTTCCTGGGAACTCTGCACATGGAGATTGTGCAGGAACGTCTCGAACGCGAGTTCGATATGGACCTGGTCATCACCGCACCCAATGTGGTTTATGAGCTGCTGCTGAGCAATGGCGACGTAGTCCAGATCGACAACCCGGCGCAGTTGCCTGATGCGGGACGGATCGAGGAATTCCGCGAACCGATTATCCATGCCACCATCATCACCGATCAGGAATCGGTGGGTGGTATCCTCAAGATCTGCTCCGACCGGCGCGGCGAGACCAAGGGGATGGAGTACTTGCCAGGGAATCGTGTCATCCTGCGTTACGATCTGCCCTTGGCCGAGGTAGTGCTTGATTTCCATGACAAGATCAAGTCGATTTCGCGTGGATATGCCTCCTATGACTATGAGGTTTGCGGTTTCCGCGCTGGCGACCTGGTCAAGCTCGATATTCTGCTCAATGGTGATCCGGTCGATGCCCTTTCGTTGATTGTCCACCGTGAAAAGGCTTATGCCCGTGGCAAGGCCCTCGCGGAAAAACTGCGCAAGGTGGTTCCACGGCAGCTCTTCGAGGTGGCCATCCAGGCCGCCATCGGCAACAAGGTCATCGCCCGTGAGAATGTCCGCGCTCTGCGCAAGAATGTCACCTCCAAATGTTATGGCGGCGACATCACGCGCAAACGAAAATTGCTGCAACGCCAGCGCGAGGGCAAGAAGCGCATGAAGCAGGTCGGCAATGTCGAATTGCCGCAGGATGCGTTTCTGGCGGTGTTGAATGTGGAGTGAGGCGGGATGACGATTACTCCGAACAAGCCTATGCGGATATATTTGGACACCTCGGTGTTCGGAGGTTGTTTTGATGCGGAGTTCGAAACGCATTCAAAGCGCTTCTTCCAGCTGGTAAATGAAGGGAAAATATTGGTTCTTATCAGCGACCTCACTATTGAGGAGTTGGGTGAAGCTCCAGAATGGGTCAGGGATGTTTTCAATGCTCTTGAACCTCAACAATATGCAAGGGTAGAACTGAGTGATGCAGTATATGAACTGAGAGACGCCTACATTGAAGCAGGAGTCGCTTCGAGCTGTTCAAAGGAGGATGCTACTCATGTCGCGGCAGCAACTGTAACCAGAGCGGCAGCCATAGTTTCCTGGAATTTCAAAGACATCGTGCGGCTTGACAAGGTGCGCGGATTCAACCGGGTCAACATTCAAAATGGTTTTGGTTTTCTCACCATACTATCGCCAATGGAGGTGCGCTTCGATGATACCGAAGGGAAAGACTAAGGACTTCGACTGTGTCCAATCAAAGAAGGAAGCCCAACAGAGAATCCATGAAAGGACTGAAGGTATGACCTGGAAGGAGGAGGTGGAACATTATCGCAGGGCGGCAGAGTCGGGCACATTTGCCGAAAAATGGAAGCCCTTGATCGAGGCGTCCAAGATAACACCACCCCGATGACCTCCCGATCAACGTAGCTCATGATGAGGCTCATCTGTTTTTAATTCAATGTGAGGATACCGTAATATGGTTGATGAACCGGCTCGATCAGCGGTTGTGAAGTATCTTCAGGAGGTGAACGGGGCAGGAATTCAATCGAAACGCGGCATCCTCTTTGGTTCTCATGCGCGAGGAACTGCGACGGAATGGAGTGATATCGATCTGGTGGTCATCGCTCCAGAATTGGATTATCTTGTTGAATCAAGAATTATCGACAAGCTTTGGGAATTACGTGTTTTTACCGACTCACGTATCGAACCGGTTCCATGTGGAGAGAAGGAGTGGGAGGAGGGAACTGAACGGCCTATCATCGAAATCGCGCGCAGAGAGGGGATTGTGGTCAATCTCTGAGGACTATCGGATATTACAACAAACACATCCATCCCCAACATGAAAGACTCCGATCCCCCCCATCACATCTAGATCTGTTTTCTTGCCTTCAGTCCAAATCCTCTCCCAAAATGACCAAGAATCCCGATCACCAAACGGTTGAATAAACTCCACGCTAGCTTGACCTAGCCATAGAAAAATCTTTCCAATCATGCGTAATCGTGATTGATTCTGAATACATCTTGATCTAATCTCTCTCCCTGTATCTGGACTTACCGCACAAGAACATTATAAAACGGAGGAGGGTTCCATGCGTCTCCTGCTTCCCATCAGTATGATTTTATTTGTGTCGCTAGCCTGCCTAGTGGATAGTGTATTTGGAGAGGAGACTCCCAACACCATGGCACGATCATCCGAATTCTCACCTGTAGGTGAGTTTCTGGTTGGAAACACCAAGATTGAACGGCGAATCAGCGCACCGACTGGCGGCCAGATCAGGACCTCCACCCTCACCAACCTCCTGACTCATGAGACCATGGCGGTCTCAGGCGAAGAGTTCCGTTTGGTTCTTGGCGATCGAACCCTGACCCAGCGGGATTTCTCGATTCAAGAGGCCATCCCTGGCCGTATGGAGAATGGCAACCAACTCAAGGTCCTGCTGACAGGGCAGGGACTTTTGGTGACCCTGACCTATTCAATCCAAGACGAGGGCAACTTCCTACGCAAGGATATGAACATCCGCAACATCTCCAATACAGTGGTCCCATTGGATGAGGTCTGGGTCGAGAGCCTGCAGATCCCTGTCCTCCCCCATCATGTCCGCAGTACCAACCTCAGCCCGGTAGTGGGATTTCTTCGCCAGGAACGAGGAGGTTTTTTCTGCGCTTTGGCCTTCCCTTACATGTTGATGAAGCTCGATGACGGAGCCCTTCAAATTGGATTTCCCCCTCATCAATCCTTGGGACCTGGCGGCGAGCTGGTAGCCCATACCGCCGTAATTGGTGTCTCCCAACTCGGCGGAACTAAAGAAACCGCTGCCGGCATAGCGGGTCCCGTCAAGGCGGATGAACTCGCGCCGGGGCAACTGGTGCATGTTGAGAAAAAAGAGGCGGGTGTGGCAACAACACCTGAGGAACAAGCCAGCCAACTCGAGTCTGAGGCCTGGCGCGATTGTATCGAATTGCTCTATCCACCCCGCCATTCCACGGCCCTTTTGATGAATGGTGCATTTTGCGAGGGCAATATGGTCCGTTTGCGCGAACGCTGGCATGGGGATGATGTCGCCTATGAGAACAGCTATCTGGAAAATGTCCTCAAGGAAATGGATCACGCCGCTCAGCTGGGTTCCAATGGTGTAGTTTATGGACCAGGGCCTACGGTCTGGAAACCGGGTAATCCCTCGGAGGAAACCTTGGATGCGCTTGTCGCCAAGGCGAGGGAGCATGATCTGAGCCTCGGCTTATATACCAGTTCTAACCATGCGGCGGAACTGGGACCCTTCTGGAACAGCTTCGGGATCGAGGCGATTGATTACTGGAAACTTCCTGAATATGCCGTCATCGGCGCGGATGGCAAGCCACGCTACCTGATGTGTTATGGTTGCAGTGGATTTCAAAAGGTCTTTTCCGATTACTACCTGACTCAAATCAAACGCGGTTTCTCTGGTATCTGGTATGATTTCACCT
>CAZORO010000589.1:0-3542 GCA_964581845.1 uncultured bacterium | reverse complement strand
AGATGGAGTACCGTAGAAAAAGGAAAGCACTCAAGACACAGAGAGCCGCCAACGGCTGTGTAAAGTAGTCCCTGCTGTAAGGCAAGAGCATGGTTGAAAAGGCCGCTGTAATCGAAATGCACAGCGCCCAGAGGAGTGGTACTCCCCAACTGACCGCCGCCTCGAACAAGAGCGCCACCAGCAAGGCGCAGATCCACTGGTTTGTTCCAAGGGCAATATCATCAGCCCAGGTAATCGAGGAACTCCCAGGTTCGCTGGAATGACCCTCCACCCAAGACACGATCATATATGCTGGAAGTGAGGCAAGCGGTAGTAAAGGGCCGTACAAACTGTATTGGTTGCCGTTCCTCCCTTGCCGGGTCACCATGGCCTTGGGAATTGCGAGAGATCCCCGAGCCATGGCGCGAACGGTATCGAGGGTCACTACACTGTCGACGGTAAGTGGATGACCTGGATGGAACGGCACATAGGCCAGCCAGGTCCCCAGGAAAAGGAGGAGTGTTGCTTTTCTCAACGTTCCGCGAGCGTTTTCTGACGGGGTAGAATCTTCCCCGCCGTGCGGGGAGGACGGATATCCACTTCAAATGCGGGTTCGGTTTCGTAGATTTCATACCGCTGACGGCTATGTCCTTCGAGATAGAGGGTTTGATCCCAGAAATCAACAATCGTGGCGAATCTCTTGTTTGGATAGGGACGCAATGCACGTCCCACCCGTTGGAGAGCACGTGTCTCGCTCTTCCCCGCCCCAGCAAGGATAAGGACATCGAGCGAGGGCAGATCAAGCCCCTCATCAGCCAGTGTCGTCGCAATCAATATCTGGTTCTTCTTTTGCCGCAACTGCTCGATGGCTTCATTTCGAACCTCGCTGGTGTCCCGTCCATGGATAAAAACCGCACCTTCAATCATCCCTTCGAGGATTTTCCCGTGCTTGACTTGGTTCACAAGGATCAGGACAGACTTGCCACGGTTCGCCGAATGCTCCGCGACCTCCGCGATGAGCCTGTTTCTCTCCAGGTTCTCAACGATTTCCGACTGATATACGCGGGTGTAGTTGCGGATCAGTCTCCGTCCCGTTGGATAAACTTCATACATGGTGATCCTGGGAGGAACCAAATAGCCGCGTTTGATCAGCTCCGTGGAACTGACGATACACAATTTGGGCCCCAGGGCGGCCTCGATCATCAGGTCGGAGCGATCCGAACGCCAGGGTGTGGCCGACAGACCATACCGGTAGAAGGCATCCTGGAGTTTCATGGCGATTTCATAGAAACTCTCCGCGGGAATGTGATGGCACTCATCGAAAACCACGACCGAGCAGTCCCATAGCGCCTTCTGAACCAATTCCCAATCAGATACGCTCAATCTCTCGGAGGCGTCATCACTCCAGATGGGAACTTCATCTCCAGGTTCCTTCTTGATCTTCACATCCAGGGCACGAGCGGCGGTCTGGATTGTTGCTACAGTAATCTTCTCCACTCGCACTGTTCCATCGCCCACCTGGCCAATGGGAACCCCGAGGATGGACTTGAAGGTGTCGATAGTCTGGTAGAGCAGATCCTTAGTGTGAACAAAGAAAAGCGAATTGAGTCCACGCGCGGCGATCAGATGCGCCGCGATCATGGTTTTTCCAGCGCCTGTCGCCAATTGCAGGATTCCACGCTCCTTCCGTGTAACCACCTTAAGGACTTCCTTTTGATAATCACGGAGAGGCGGACCAATGGGTTGAAAAGGCTCACCTCCAGGCGCATGAGTCCGAAGATCCTCAATTGTAAACTCGTGACCAGAAGTGGTTAGGATCTTTTCGATTCTGGAGAGAAGACCTGTAGGAAAGGCTAATCCCCCACGCTTACGGAGAAGTTTCCGTTGGCCATCCCAAATCCCATCTTGATATTTCTTTGAGTATTCGGCTCCAACTACCCAGAAACTGGTAGCATCCTCGACCGCCTCTATCGGTAAATCATGCCCACGGATGCGTGTGAAGGTGTTTCCCACGGTGAGGAGAATCTTCCCACCAAGGGTTTCCTCGTAACTATCACGGACTGACTTGGGGAGAGACAGCCAATCTTCCCCGAGCAGCTCGGCTGCCCTTTTCACCTCAGAGATTGGGATCTCCCATTCCGAGGTTAACTTATTCCATTTGCGGTCATCCAGGCACTTGATCGCATCCACCCGCTCTTTCGAGTAAGGGAACCGAATACCCACAAGTCCATTCCCGCGGAGTTGGAAGGTGGCCATCCAGTCAGGATAAGAGATTCACGCTAACTTGTGTAGGAAGCCCACCCTGGCAGGCCCACAGATGCATTGTTGGTTTAGTCGAATAACAGAAGACCTCATCTCCACCCCCTCTCTCCCAAAGAGAAAGGGGCATCCCCCTTTCCGCTCAGCGGGAGAAAGGTGCTGGGGGAAGGTCTGATTAGTTGAGTAATTGGTTCCACAAGGCGCCAGGACCTTTATCTTGCTCAGCTGGGGGCCCCTTCCTATCATAGCTGCGGTGCTGGAAAGGAGAGAGCGGCGGATGGACAACATGCTTCTAGGCTCGGCCCTCGGTTTCCTCGGAGCCTTGCTTTTGGTGGGTGGATTCATTTGGCGGAGCAAGAACAAACCCTCCAGTCAACTCCCCCAAACTTATGTCTCAATTGACGGCATTCGGGCTGTTGGGGAACTCGTGGTGCTCAAGGTCTTCACTCAGCAGATCATCACAAAGACCGATCATCTCTTCGGTGACTGGGGAGAAAAATGGATGACTTGGCTTGTCACCGCCAAAAAGACCGCGATGATCTTCGAGTTCGTGGTGGATTTCCGCTACGATCTGAGAAGTCCGCTCTTCACTCCAGAGGTCAAAGGCACCTCCAGCGTCCACTTCATCATGCCTCCCTGTTTCTACGATATCCAGCTCAAGGATATCAGCATTTATGACGAGAAGGCATCAGCATTGGCGCCACTGCTCCTGCCCGAATGGCTGGGGCAGGTCTTGGGTGGAAAATTTACCGAGAAACAGAAGAACCAACTGATCCGAGGAGCACGCAACAAGGCAGAAGCCATGGCGCATCAGTTGAGCTCACGCATCATGGGAGAAGTCAGGCACAGCGCGGAGTCAACCCTTCGCTCGATATCACGTGGCATGGGTTACACCGATGCCACTTTCACATTTCGCGAGGAGACGCAGGTTCAGGGAACGATTGATATCTCACGTTTCGAAGAATCCGTTACCGGCGCACTTGAGGAAAGCAACGCGCAAAAACATTCTTCTTCATTAGCGGAAAGATGAACTCCGCAGCTGGCCCAGAAGCTCACCTCCTGGGCCAGCTGGAGACTCTGGCATCCGCGGGAACGAAAATCAAATTCCGTTCCTTTGCTCGGTTCTACAGACTGTACTTGCCTTTACCAATCCGCTTGAACTCATCATTCCTGCTGAGAGTACCCGTGACTTGCTGATGGAAGCTGGGTGTAATTTTCGGGATCAGCTTCTTTTGGATAATGACATCACGGATCTCGCTTGGGGCCAGCGGAACACTCGATTCAGAAAGGACATTGGTGATGGC
>CAZORO010000588.1:0-3544 GCA_964581845.1 uncultured bacterium | reverse complement strand
CAAAGCCGGTCAGCCCCACCTTCAGGTAAGTGGTGTCTTTCTTGTCCGAGGCCATGACCGGATTGGCCACATCCGCGGTTACTTTGATCTGTTCCGCCCAAGCTATCCCGGAACAGATCCAGCTGATCGTCAATCCTAGTAAACCCAATGTGAACTTTATATGCATAGTAGGTTCTCCCCATTTGAGAGTTTCTCCACCAGGCTTTTTCGATCGCTGATCTTTCTTCCTTTACAGTAGCCAAAGGAAAAGCAACTGGCCTGGCGGATACCGGCGCTCCAGGAGCGTCACTTGGAACTCTACCCACATCCCTGGGGGGATGGGTCAGACAGGGGTAAGAAATTGTGAGGGGATTGTAAAACTACTTGGAGTCATTCGAGCATCCACTCCCAACCCCGTCCACCTTGCCCTTGGGAATATCCTCCAGTAAGGTCAATCCAAGTCTTTTGGATACGCACTTTCCTTTGGGAGATAACGTTTTCTCTCATTTTCGGAAGCTGGGGACGTACCAAAGGCATTATCGTGACGGCCGTACCGCCACAGTTCGAGTGTCAATGGAGGTAGTATTCATGCTTTACCCTCAAGCCAAAAGCCCGACAAGAGGAGTCGTGCTCTTCCTTGTTCTCGCTTTGGGAACTGCTCGATCCGCTTTAGGAGCCGACTGGCCGCAATACCGTGGCGTTCACCTGGATGGCACCACCGAGGAAAAAGTGGTGTTTCGCAACTGGCCGAAGGAGGGTCCTCCTCAACTGTGGAGGGTTCCCACTCCAAATGGCTTCAGCTCCTTCACCACGTCGGCAGGCAAGGCTTTCACACTGGTCAGCCGTGAAGACGCGGATGGGCTCCAGCGTGAAACTTGTGTGGCTCTTGACGCCGCGACAGGGAGGGAACTGTGGGCCTTCTCAATGTGTATTGCCAAATACGACGGTGGTGGGGATTCAGGTACTCGTGATAATAGTGGAGGTGATGGTTCACGATCCACACCCTCTCTCGATGGCGGACGGGTCTATCTGTATGACTCACAGATCAATCTCTACTGCCTGAATGGAGAGGATGGCAAGGTTCTGTGGTCGAAGAAAATCGCGGAGGATTTCGCCGGCCCCAACATCAGTTGGCAAAGCGCGGCCTCACCTGTCATCGATGGGGATCTGGTCGGTGTTCCGGGCGGAGGGCCAGGGCAGGCCTTTATCGCCTTCAACAAGGTAACTGGCGATGTGGTCTGGAAAAACCTCGACGACCAGATGACTCATGCCACACCGGTTCCCGCGACCATCCATGATGTACGTCAAATCATCTTCTTCGCCCAATCCGGCCTGATCTCGCTCGAAGCCAAGAGCGGTAAGGAGCTGTGGCGATATCCATTTCCTTATAAAACATCCACCGCTGCCTCCCCGATTGTCTATAACGACCTGGTATACTGTTCCGCGGGTTACGGTATTGGCGCAGGGCTTTGCCGTATTCGGAAAACCGCCGGCGGCATGGAGGCCGAGGAGGTCTGGCGTAAACCCAACCAGCTCTTCAACCACTGGAGCACTCCCATCTGCAGGAATGGTTACCTGTATGGCATGTTCAGTTTCAAGGAGCATGGAAAGGGGCCGCTCAAGTGTGTCGAGTTGCTGACAGGAAAGGAGATGTGGTCGAAGGATGGCTATGGTCCTGGCAATGTCATCCTGGCGGGAGACTTGATCCTGGCTATCACTGACAGGGGGGAGCTGGTCCTAGTCGAACCGACTCCATCGGCTTACAAGGAAATCGTTCGCGCTGATGTCTTGGATGGAAAGTGCTGGTCCACTCCGATCCTGAGTAATGGCCATATCTTCGCGCGCAGCACCAAGGAAGCAGTTTGTCTCGATGTTTCTCAAAGCAATTAAACGACCTCATTTCCCTAATCCCCTTATCCTGATGAGAGAAGGGGGAGCGATCCCCTCCCTCGCCCAGCGGGAGAGGGGTTGAGGGGATGAAATCCCCCATTCTTCTCATTCCCGCCACTCACCATTAACGTACTTGTCCATACAAACCCATGGGCATCTCTTCAGACAAACAATCCGGGAACCAACCCGGAATCCCGGTCATTACTGTCAATCTGGCCGAACGGCCAGTGTTGGTCTTCTTCTTCCTGCTTTATCTGACCCTTATCATCCGGAATGCCTGGCTGTGCGATGATGCCTATATCACACTAAGAACGGTCGACAACTTCATCCATGGTTATGGCCTCACCTGGAACACCGCTGAAAGGGTTCAGGTTTATACCCATCCCTTGTGGATGCTCTGCCTGTCAATATTGTACTTCTTTACCCGCGAAGCTTATTTCACCACCTTGTTCTTCTCGCTCACTCTCTCCGCAGCGGTGGGGTATCTCCTCGCTTTCAGGATCGCACGGAGCACGGGTGCGGCAATCATCGGTTTGGCCTGCCTTTCCTTGTCCAAGGCTTACCTTGATTACTCATCCTCGGGCCTGGAGAACCCACTGACTCACCTGCTGCTGGCACTGTTTTTACTGGCCTTGCGGCACCCCAAGAGAGATCTTCAATGGCTTTTCCGCATTTCCTTGATCGCTGCCCTTGCCGCCACCAACCGGATTGACACACTTCTCCTCTTTCTACCCGCGCTCATGGATAGCATTCTCCGTCTTCCACGGGGGGGACGCGCCAAGGCTCTCTTGAAAGGATTCCTTCCTTTCATCCTCTGGGAGGTATTCAGCCTGTTCTATTATGGCTTTCCCTTTCCAAATACCGCCTATGCCAAGCTCAACATTGGCATTCCCACCACCGATCTCATCTTTCAGGGAGTGTGTTACCTTCTGAATTCCCTCAGCCTTGATCCCTTGACGCTCCCCATCATATTTGTGGGAATTACTTTAGTGTTCTTACGGAGTGGCGAATTCATTCGCCCTGAAGAGAACAAAGCGAATGAATCCGCTACTCCATTGGCTATTCCCATTGGAATCATTTTATACCTGCTCTATGTGGTCTGGATTGGAGGGGATTTTATGAGTGGCAGGTTCCTCTCAGCAGCTCTTTTGGGATCCGTGGCTTTGACCGCCTCAATGTTGACACTCGATCTCAAGTCCTCGGTCCCTGTTCTGATCATGGTTTTGTTGGTGAGTCTCTTTTCACCTCACTCGCAATATCTTCTCGACCTGGAGCACCCCCTTTCCAAGCAGTTTCCAGTCATCGACAACAAAGGGGTGGCGGATGAACGGGCCTATTACCATGCCGCCACGGGTCTTGTGAACATCTCACGGCATCAGGAACTGCCTTACAATGCCTGGGTTCTCGAAGGACGCAAGGCACGTGAAAAGGGGGCCGATGTGGTCACACGCGAGAACATCGGTATGTTCGGTTACTATGCCGGTCCCGAGGTCCATGTCCTGGATATCTGGGCCTTGGCGGACCCCCTTCTGACACGTCTTCCGTTGTCCAATCCAGACTGGCGCATTGGACATTTCCAACGTGGAATTCCAGGAGGGTATGTCCCCACCCTTCAGACCGGGCAGAATCAGTTGGTGGATCCCAACATCGCTGCCTTCTACGACAAACTCGCATT
>CAZORO010000587.1:0-3545 GCA_964581845.1 uncultured bacterium | reverse complement strand
AAAAACCTCACCCCCCAACCCCCCTCTCCCACAGGGAGAGGGGGGAAACCTTCACCCCTCGCCTGGCGGGAGAGGGAGGTTGGGGGGGGGTGAGGTTGGCATCACTTTTATGCCCAAAAAAAACCAATCTTCATCAAGTTCTCAACCTGTCTGGGTGCACTCCAGCGCTACACGGGAATCGCTCCGTAAGGCCATTGTGGATTTCTGCGCGGGACGGGACATGGCGGTGCTTCCACCCTGTGACCTAGCCTTGGCCCAATCCGATCTGGCCACCAATGAAGCTTCCGCCATTGTTCTTCACCAAGCTGGAGTGATGACCTCCAGCGAGGCACGCTCCATCGCTCAGGCCTTGCTCGCGGTCCGGACTGAGGTCGAGGAGGGTTCCTTCCAGCTCAATCCGGAACTGGAGGATATCCACATCAATATCGAGGAGGCTCTGCGCGAGCGGGCGGGAGATGCGGCGGGGAAGATCCATAGCGGACGCAGCCGGAACGACCAAGTAGCCTGCGATATCCGTCTCTGGCAATGCAATCAGATCCTGAACCACCTCGAAGGATTAGCGTCCGTGCTGGAGGTCCTCCAGGAGAGGGGTCTGAAGGAGAGGAAGACGGTATTACCCGGTTTCACTCATCACCAACACGCCTTCATCACCACTTTTGGACACATGCTAGCCTCCCATGCCGAGACCTGGTTACGAGATATGGAGCGGGGCCTTCAAGTTTACGATCGGATCAACCTCTGTCCGCTTGGTGCGGCGGCTGGTTTTGGTACCTCCTGGCCTATTGACCGGAACCGTCTGGCCGCCTTGCTTGGATTCGCTGGATTGGTCCGCAATTCGCTCGATGCGGTCTCCAGCCGTCTGGAGGCCGAAACCGATGTCGCCTCCTGGCTGGCGATGTGGATGACCCACTGCTCCAGCCTCGCGCAGGATCTGATCCTCTTCTCGATGGAGGAATTCCGTTGGATCCGTCTTCCCCTCGAGGCCACCACCGGTTCCTCGATCATGCCGCAAAAACGGAACCCGGACTTCGCGGAGGTCATCAAGGGGAAAACCGCTTTCGTGCATGGAGCGCTTGCGGGCCTTCTTTCGCTGGGGAAAGGACAACCCTCCGGATACCATCGTGACAGCCAGGTCTCCAAACCACTTGGACAGGATATCTGGCGCGAGGTCCAGGGCATCCCTGTGGTACTTGAGACTGTCATTGAGGCGATGGAAATTGACCGGGAGAGGATGCGCGCGGCCACTCAGGGAGGCTTCCTCGAAGCGGCGGAATGGGCGGATGCCATCGCCCAGGAGTCGCGGCTCCCGTTCCGTCAGGTTTACCGTGCCATTGGCATCGCGGTGGACAACGCACGGACAGTGGGACGGCTCTCGCGTGAGGTAGTCAATGACGCGCTCAAGGAGTGCGGAGTCAAATACCGTGTTTCCGCTCTTTTGGCGAAACAGTTTGACTCGCCGGAGCAACTCATCACGGCACGGAAAACCATCGGGTCTCCTAATCCAGAAAAGGTGGAGGAACTGATCCACTCGCTCGAACAGGACCTGGGTTCATTCCGCAAACAAGTTGAGGAGCAGCGAATTTTACGCAACCGGGCCGATGCGAAACGGCTTCAAGAGATCCGCAAATTAGCAAAACTGAGGTAATCCTCTGCGTATTCTTGGTCTCGATCCAGGACTTTCCGCGACAGGTTATGGGCTGATCGAATCCGCTCCGGGCGGACCGCGCTTGATTGAGGCGGGCATTCTCAAGGGACACAGCCCCTTGCCCTTGGAGAAACGTCTATTGAATCTCCATGAGGCATTAAGCGAGATCATTCGTGGCGGCTCCCCTGACAGCATCGCGGTCGAGGCGCTTTTCTCGAATTACAAACACCCCAGCGCGGCGCTGCAAATGGCCCATGCGCGTGGAGTTCTGCTCCTCGCCGCAGCACAGAATCACCTGCCGGTCTTTGCCTATGAACCCGCCCGTGTTAAGAAATCCCTGACCGGGCGCGGTGCTGCGACTAAAAGCCAGATGCAGAAGATGATCCAATCTGTGTTCGGGCTTCCTGCTCCTCCCTCCCCCGCGGATGTGGCCGATGCGGTGGCGGTGGCGCTCTGTCATGCTAATGCCATTAGCCGGGGAAATCTGGTATCGAAACGTAAACGCGGTGAATACCCGGAGGCACTCGCCTTGTTGATCGAACAGGGAGCCAAGCAGACACGGGAAAACGAAGCGGTACGT
Organism: uncultured bacterium; assembly: GCA_964581845.1. Taxonomy (GTDB): domain Bacteria; phylum Hinthialibacterota; class Hinthialibacteria; order OLB16; family OLB16; genus OLB16. Next base: position 1,320 of record CAZORO010000587.1, on the reverse strand, counting down.
GAAGCGATTGAGAAAGCACTGAAGAGACGATGATTTCACAGATCGAGGGAACCATACGCAGGCTGCTGGAAAACCGGGTGGAGCTAGATGTGGGAGGGCTGACCTATGAGATCCTGCTTCCCGCGCGGGCTTACCAGCAACTCCATATGAAGGATCCTGACAAGCCGGTTCGTCTCTACACCTTCCACTACCTGGAGGGAGGAATGACCTCCGCGCCGGTTCCACGGCTGGTGGGTTTTGTGAATGAACTCGACCGTGACTTTTTCCACTTGCTGCGGACTGTCAAGAATATCGGGGTCAAGACCGCGTTAAGTTCGATGATCCTACCGGTTTCTCAATATGCGCGGGCGATCGAACATGAAGATATTCCCACCCTGAAAGGGCTTCCGGAGGTCGGCCCATCCACTGCCAAACGGATCATCGCCGAGCTCAAGGGGAAACTGGTGAAGTTCATGCTCATGCCAGAGGAGGAGCCTTTGGCAGCGGGGCCGATGGTGACCAACTACAAAGTGGAGGCGGTGGAGGTGCTGCTGCAACTTGGCAAGAAACGCTCCGAGGCGGAGGACTGGGTGGACCGTACCGCGCGCCAGTTCCCGGAAATCAAGGAAAGCGACCGTTTGCTGACGGAGATCTTTAAGTTGTTCGGGGCACCGGGAGGGTGACTCTAAGGAGTTCGACCTTTAGGTTACACAGACACGTTCAAGCGTGGACTCCGAATAAGGTGTCAAACCTTCACGCCCTTCTCCGCCAATAGCCTTCGATACAGCCCATCCAGGTCATCCACCAGCCGCTTAATGTTGAAACGGCGGATGATTTCATCCTTCACCTGGCGGGCCTGGTTGGCATAAACGACACGGTTCTTGTAGATGTCCAGCACCCCAACAATGAACTCCTCCAGATTCCCAAGCGGATATATTCCCACCGGCCAGTCGGGGCGTTTGAGCTCATGAGTCGCGCCCACATCAGAGCCGAGGATCGGGTTCCCCGCCGAGAGCGATTCGAGAAAAGCCACCGGCAGACCCTCATTCTTGGAGGTCAGAACCGCCAAATCGAGATCCGCATGGACTTGGACCATGTCCTGCCTCATACCCAAGAAGTGAATTCGTCCTTCCAGCCCCATCTCGCGCGCCTTGGCGATGATCCCATCGGCGGCGGGGCCATCCCCAATCACCGCGAAATGAATGTCCGGGTGGCTGGGCAGGATCCGCGCACCCGCCTCCAGGAACTCCGAGTGGTTCTTGATAGAGGCTAAACGCGCCACCATGCCGACCAAGAAGTCATTTTCGGTCAGTCCCAGTTCCTGGCGGATCGCTCCCCTTT
>CAZORO010000586.1:0-3559 GCA_964581845.1 uncultured bacterium | reverse complement strand
CGCAGCGAACTTGGCGGTGTCTCCGGTGGTGAAACCGGTAAGCATCTCCGAAATGCTTGCCCGCAGCGGTTCCGAGTCTTGCATCCCTGCCATCTCAGCCAGCGAGATCCACCTTATCTCACTGGCCGGCTGGACTGGAACTACTTTGATGTCCGATCCAAAGAAAATACCATCCATGCGGTTGAGGACGCCATGCAGGTCACCGATATGCCGGTCGAAGGCTGTCATTTCTTCATCGGCTTGCTGTTTCCGCATGATTTCTTTGAAGGCTTCCTGGAAACCACTGTTTGCGCGCAGCTGTTTGTAGCTGATCCAGTCGGAATATGGATCAACCCCTAAAACCTTCTTCACTTCCGCATTGGAGAGGAAGATGCAGGGGATCTCTTTCCACTTGTCTGGCTCGAAGAGCATCGACAATAGGTTGGTCATCGGATCGCGTGAGAGGAAAGCGTGAGGCGCCTTCGATTCGGACCAGTACTCCCGGCTGGTGATCAGGCGCATCGTCTCGCGCGCGAAGGTATCCAAGGGCTTTGTGCGGGCATCATTCAGGATAGCCATTTTTTCCAGCACGGAATAATCAAAGGGGGAGGCCACCGGCTTAGCTGAAGCCGGTGGGGGCATGGTGTTGAAGGCTACTAGTAGCACAAGCAGAAGCGGCATAAGGAAATCCAACTGACGGGCGGTCATGGTGCGGGAAGCTCGACTTTTCTAGCTCGCCATCTCTGGTCAAGCTTTTTCAGGTATGTTTTTCCATAAAACATCAATGCAATCCCCAAACAGAGGATGATGGAGCCACCATAAATAATGAGGATTCCGGGATCATAGGCAATCGAGAAGATGGAGATGCGCGGATCGCCTTGAGGTTGGTCGATGTAGCTGGACTGGAAGATCCGGTAGCCACCATGATCCAGCGGTTGGTTCATCATGATGGTGATGTTGTCGCGGATCAGGGACTCGCTGCCAGCCTGGCTGGTCACTTTCACATCGCTCTCATAGCTCATCGGACGAGCTTCTCCACCGGGGTAATGAAGCAGACGGAAATCCTTGAGGTGAATGGTAAATCCCAACGGAAACTCATCATTTTGATAAACGATGTGGTACTTCTGACCTCCCAAGGTGACCTCTTTGGGGTCGAACATCTCAGCCCAGACCTGTTGTTTTTCCCCATTGTTGCTGACCAGCTCCATGCGGGCGGCGCGTGAACCGAATTCGCCTTTCTTAATGGGACGTTCCACCAGCTGTTCATCCCGCCAGGCATGGGAAAGGAATTGATCGGCTAGCAGACTCATGTCCGCCGTCATCATCGGCATTGCTACAGGCTGCCCCAGAGTGATCGGACCGCTGGAAACCTGGCCTGTGCTGGTGGTTGCTTTCCAGGTCAGTTTCTTACCAGGACCGATCAGGATCACAATCTCCATGCCCGAGGACCTCCCTTTACCCTCGTATTGGTATGTTGCCTCGAAAGGAGATTCCACCTCTTGGTTGTGAATTAGGTTGATATCCGGGAACAGTGCATATTCGATTTGCCGGGTGAGAATGCGGGTATCTCCTTGGAAGACATCGTAGATGACCACTGGATTCGGGGGATTGCCGGGTACATCCTCAAGAACTCCGGAATTGTTGATGACTCCCGAATTCATCTGCTCCGTGACCAGGATCGAGTACCGGGTTCCCTCAACCTGAACCGGGGCCTTTTTGGCTTGAGCCACATCGATCCGCTGAGTGGCACCGCTCTCCTTCACCTTGATCTCCAGTATTCCTAGCTCGGCTGTCGCGGTCTGGGGTGATGAGGCCAACTCCCTTTGAAGAGTGGCTTCATCGGGTATCCACTTGGCTGTGATGGTGGCAGGCCCCAGGTTCATGCTCCGGTTGGAGGGGACCTGAGGCGCCAGCCACCCCTCCCTCATGCGCCCCATGGTGGTGTTACCGATGACAAAATGGACAGCAGGATTCTCCATCGGGCCACCATCCTTCCAGATTTCGATCCATTCGCTGTCGGGATAGAAACCAGTTACGATGGCCTTCAAGCCGAGATTGGGTATTTCGTATACCTGGGGATTCTCTGGTGCCGGTTTACCCCATTCCACCTCCACGGCGTCAAAGCGGTAGCGAAGGGGGTCGCCCTCCTTCTGAATGCCGATGAAGGAGGTGGAGAGTTGAATCCTGTCCTTGGACTGCCCCTCACTTAACATCATCTGCCCCTCCACCCCATAACGGTGAGAAATGAGGGCGCCAACAAGAGTTGTCAGGACTCCAAGATGGGTGATGAGAAATCCCATTTGGGATATTCGCCAGGGGAAACGGGAGAGTGTGGCGAAAAGGACATTGATGAAAATCGCAAGAATGAGGAGATCAAACCAAAAAGTGCGGTATACCAATCTTTGGGCCAGCCGCGCGGTGTAGTTGGACTCCGCGATGGTGCCGGCGATACAGACCAGTCCCATGATTGTCAACAGGCATACCGCCAAGCGGAGCGAGGCCAGGAAATCAAAGACTGTTCCCAGGATGCCGTCTGGACGGAGTGGGTTCCTCTGTGGTTCCGTTGTCTGAGAAGCAGGAACCGCTAGAAGGTCTTCCATTGGTTGGCGGGAGGGAAGACTACTCAGGTTCTCACTTTTTATTCCTATAACAGCAGCGCTTCGTTTCTTTGACAAAACAACCCCTTTCGTCTTCCTAAACCTCTCACCTAGTCAACGAGTTTTAATTTTACTTGACCTGATTCAATGGAGTCAATCTTTGACAGTAGGTGGCTGAAATAAGCGTTGAGCGGTATTCGATCTAACGCTAATCTCGGATCATCATGCACCATGCGATGGAGAGCCGTTTATTTTATAAAAGAGTTCTTCTCCAAGTGTGGGTCACCTGGCTCCTCTTCTGCGGTTGCGGCCATCATCCCAATGAGGCGGTTGTCCGTCTCCGCTGGGTGACCGACCCCAATCCCGCCCGAGAGAAACAGATTGAGCTCTTTCACGCAAGCCATCCCAATGTGGATGTTTATGTCGATCAGGCTTCGGCTGGGGCGATGGCCAAAGTGCTCATCCAGCTGGCCGCACATGCCGGACCCGACCTGATCGATGTCTACTCTCCGGAGATCCTTGCCGAGTTCGCCAAGTATGAGGCTTTGATGGATATCACCGAGAAATGCGCCGAAGCAGGAATCGATCCTGAAATGTTTTGGCCGCAGTGCCGGGCTTGGATGGAGCATGAGGGACGGATCTATGGGATCCCCAGCAACGCTGGCACTTTAGTCTTGTTTTATAACAAGGATCACTTCGAGGAGGCGGGAATCCCGTATCCGGATGAGACTTGGAACTGGAATGACTTCCTCGATGCGGCCAAGAAGTTGACCATCCGCACTCCGGATGGGAGGCGGACTATTCGCTATGGGTGTTACCCTCATGAGATACGTCCCCTGGTATGGCAGGCAGGAGGGGCATTCTGGAATCAGGATCGATCCCGCTGCACCCTCGACACCCCCGAAGCCATCCGTGGCCTGGCTCTATTCTATGACACACGCATGAAACTCCATGTTGCGCCCAGCCTGGGAGATGAGCAGGGA
>CAZORO010000585.1:0-3561 GCA_964581845.1 uncultured bacterium | reverse complement strand
ATGAATGGATGACTGGGTGTGTGACCCGTATCATGCCACGATGGAGCGGTTCACTGAAGGTAGATCTTCATGCCCCCTCCGCTGTCATTTATTAGCCGGAGTTCGTAGAATGTTTCTATCCTGAGAACTCTTACGTTGGAGGAATTGAATGAATCAAGTTATCAAGGTTCCACTTGTGCTCAATCCTCAGCCGGAAGGTGGATTCACCGTCACCAGTCCAGTCCTTCCCGAGCTTGTCACCGAGGGGGAGAATCTTGAGGATGTATTTGAAAACGTACAGGATGCTATCGCCGCGACTCTTGAGCTTTATCAAAACATGGGAAAACCTTTACCAGCGAACCTTTTACAGGATTCCGACCAGCAACCTATTTGGTTTGAGTGCTTGGTTCCTGCTCCATGAAGTACCGGGAGGTATCTGAGAAGTTGAGAGGGATGGGTTGCATCGAGATACCTCGCCGATCGGGAGGTTCTCATCGAAAATGGATCAACCCAGCAACAACACAAGGAACTGTTATACCTGACTGGGGTTCCGATGATTTGAAACTCGGAACGATACGCACTGCCGTCAAGCGATTGGGGATTGAATGGGAGGACTTCGAGAAGGCCTAAGCACCGCCAGATTTCCATCGGATAGAGGAATACTATGACCCACACAATTATTACCAACACCCGCATCATCTTCTGGGATGGCCATGCCGTCGGCCTTCTCGATCAGACTCTTCTACCCTGGGAGGAAAAAGAAATCCTCTGCTATACCCTGCCCGCGCTATGGGAGGCCATCAAAAACCTGAGAGTCCGTGGCGCTCCTGCGATCGGTGTCGCGGCGGCCTATGGGGTGGTCCTGGCCGGAAAAGTCAACCTTGAAAGAGAACCGGAACGATTCGCGGAGGAGGTCCGGAAAGGTTGCGATTATCTGGCCAGCTCGCGTCCCACGGCGGTCAACCTGTTCTGGGCTTTGGATCGGATGAAGAAAGCGCTGGATGAAGTTGCGGGCAAGCCAGTACAAACCCAACGCGAGCGATTGCTCTCCGAGGCGCGTGCCATTGAGGAGGAAAACAACCGGGTCTGCGAAACCCTCGCGGAGGCTGGGGCCGTTCTACTCAAGGATGGAGACTGTCTGATCACCCACTGTAATGCTGGCGGATTGGCTTGCGGAAATCATTATGGCACCGCCTTGGGTGTCATCCTGAAAGCGGTGGAGCAGGGGAAGAAAATCTCGGTTTATGTGGATGAGACCCGTCCGCTCCTCCAGGGCAGCCGCCTGACCGCCTATGAGCTTATGCGAGCGGGAATTGATACCACTCTGATCTGCGACAACATGGCGGGGCATGTCATGCGGACACGCGGTGTGCAAGGCGTCATCTTCGGAGCCGACCGGATCGCCGCTAATGGAGACACCGCCAACAAGATCGGGAGTTACTCACTCGCGGTACTGGCCAAGGAGCATGGCGTGCCAGTGTATGTCGCCGCGCCGCTCTCCACCGTGGACTTCAGCATCCCCGATGGATCCGCAATCCCAATCGAGGAACGTAACCCCGTGGAGGTGGCCGCGTGGAAAGGGGTCCGCGCCGCTCCCGAGGGCGTGGGGATTTACAATCCGGCCTTTGATGTCACCCCCGCGCGCTACATCACCGCCATCATCTGCGAGGCAGGCGTGCTCTATCCGCCCTTCGAGGAGTCATTGGGGAGGTTGAAGACAGGATGAAAATGGAACAACTCCCAGCTGTAGAGCCTCCAGAGATTATCAGGGAACTGGTTAATCGATATCGGACTCACCGTGATTCCTATTTGGGGACCATGTACAACGAGGCACAACTGCGGATGGAGTTTCTCGATCCTTTTTTCAAGGCTCTGGGGTGGGATGTTTATAATGATCGTGGTGATGCCGAGGGCTACAAGGATGTGGTTCACGAGGATCAGGTTCGTGTGGGTGGAACCACCAAAGCCCCGGATTACTCATTTCGATATGGGGGTATCCGCAAGTTTTTTGTCGAGGCAAAAAAGCCCTCGGTGGATATCGAGAACAACCCGGAGCCGGCGTATCAGATACGGCGTTATGCCTGGTCGGCAAAACTCCCGCTCTCGATCCTCACCAACTTCGAGTCCTTTGCCGTTTATGACTGCCGGATAAAACCTACTCCTGTTGATAAAGCTTCCATCGCGCGAGTGATGCTCCTCCGGTTCGAGGACTACTCAGTCTCTGAAAAGTGGGGACGAATCGCGGGTGTGTTCCACCGGGACGTGATCCCTAAGGGAGCCTACGAAGCCTTCGCCGAATCCACCCGCCTCAAAAAGGGCACAGCGGCGGTGGATCAGGAGTTTCTCAAAGAGATTGAGTCTTGGCGCGATCTCCTGTCCCGTAATATCGCGCTCCGGAATCCCGGTTTATCTCAACGGGAGCTGAACATCTCCGTTCAGACCACCATTGACCGCATCGTCTTTCTGCGGATCTGTGAGGACCGTGGCATTGAGCCGATCAACACCCTTAAGGAGATTAGGGAGAAAAGTCAGATATATCACCATCTTTTCGAGCGTTTCCAAAGAGCAGATGAGCGTTATAACTCGGGTCTTTTCCATTTCCACAAGGAGACAGACCGTTCTCAACCTCCCGACACTCTCACACCACGGCTCATAATCGATGACAAACCACTACGGGATATCCTTTCCCGGCTTTACTACCCCGACAGTCCCTACGAATTCTCGGTCATTCCCGCCGAGATCCTGGGGCAAGTCTATGAGCAATTCCTCGGCAAGGTGATCCGCCTGACTCATGGTCACCGGGCAGTGGTTGAGGAAAAACCCGAGGTTCGCAAGGCAGGTGGAGTCTACTACACCCCCTCGTACATCGTGAATTACATCATCAAGGAAACACTTGGAACTCTTCTCGAAGGCAAGAATCCCATGGAAGTGGGAGGTCTGACTGAAACAGGGTCCCTCTCAAAAGTACGCCGGCCGATCACAGTCCTGGATCCCGCTTGCGGTTCCGGGTCTTTCCTGCTGGAGGCTTACCAGTTTCTCTTGGACTGGTACTTGCGCTGGTATGTCAACGATGGGCCGGAAAAATGGACCAAGGGCAAAGAGCCAAAGATTCATCCCACGGGATTATCTCTCGCACGGCGTAACGGCACTCCCCCTGGCTGGCGTTTGACTACATCTGAACGGAAAAGGATTCTCTTGGCCCACATCTATGGAGTCGATATCGACCTCCAAGCCGTGGAGGTAACCAAGCTTTCTCTGCTCCTGAAGGTGCTGGAGGGAGAGAGCGCCGAGACTCTCGAAACCCAGCATCGGCTCCTCCACGAGCGTGCGCTCCCGGATCTGGAAAGCAATATCAAATGTGGAAATTCGTTGGTCGAACCGGATTACTTCATGGACCGGCATCAAACCAACATGTTCGATGAGGAGGAGATCTACCGGATCAACGCCTTTGACTGGAACCTTGAGTTCGGTCCCATCATGAAGTCGGGTGGGTTTGACGCAGTGGTGGGGAATCCACCCTGGGGAGCTGATTTCACGGAGGATTTAAAACCTTATCTGAGAGAGAAATTCACGCTCAACACG
>CAZORO010000584.1:0-3563 GCA_964581845.1 uncultured bacterium | reverse complement strand
TTTTTCAGTTCGACCACATCCAATCCGGCCTTGGCTTCGAGAGGATTGTAGGCATCCACACCCGCTTCAATCATATCCTCAAAGACCACCGAGGCATTTCCGCACCCATGGTAGATTGTTTTGAGTCCATGACGATGCGCGGCTTCGCAGATCCGCGCTAGCTGCGGCTTATAAACCTCGCGCCAATAATTTGGGGAAAACATCATTCCCCGTACACAGGCAATGTCTCCCCAAATATAGATGCCCTTTAACTTACCCCCAGCGGCCTGAACCTGCCCCTCCACAATCCCCACCAGAAAATCGCCCAAACGTTCAATGAACCTCGCCGTACGCAGTGGATCCTCCGCGATCTTCAGAAGCACATTCTCGCTGCCGATCATCCGCCAGATCATCTCATGTGGTTCGCACACGCTACCAAACACACAGAATTCCTCTGTATATCCATTCACCCTTTGCATAAAGGATGGAATCTCCAGGTTGAGTTCATCGCCCACACAGTTGATCTGATCGTCGATCGCAAAGGAGTATCTGCGTGGATCCAACGGGCTATCGAAAACAAAGGCCTCCATCTGCTCGAATGTCTGCGTCTCGAAATGCCGGTACACCGGCATCGGAAGATCACTCCGCCGTTCGATGGTGGCCCCAAAGCCAGTCTTGACTATCTTGAGTTCAGGAGTGTTCTTGAGGACTTCGATGCCTGTAATGCGGGGATCCATGTTGGGATTGATGACAATCAGGTCTAGATCCCAGTAGCGATAGGGATCAAAGGAATCCCCAACACCCATCTCCGCCTTGACCCGGCGCAAGAAATTTGTCCAAAAAAACTCTCCCATTGGCACACGGTCCGCTTCACGGTGCTCAAGAGCGGCGATGACACGGTCAGTCTTGATCTGTGCCTGGTTCATGGGGGCCTCCCTCAAGGGATAGGGTTCTTGCCAACAGGTAAGCCCACAAGGTAGAGGGGATCCTGGTGGAACGAGATCCGTTGGCCTTTCAAGGATTGACAAAGAATAGCAGGAAGACCACCTCAGGAGGAGTTCCTTATTTTGTCATTCCCACGAAGGCGGGAATCCATGGGGAGGCTCCTACTCAACGTGCCGTAGGCCAGCTCAGTGAAAACGACTCATACAGCGCGGGCAGAGCCTCCCGTAGGGCCAGCTCATTTTGTTTCGGATCCTCCCTTTCGTAGATGAGAAAGTTGGTTGATTCGGTGGTCTTCTCAAAGGTGAATAGGCCATTGGGACAGACATCCACATGGCAGGGAACCAGTCTCTCAGGGACTTCCGAGTCACTTGTTTGAATTTCCGCTTTGGGCACAAGCCGATAGTGTCCATCGGCGCGTTTCACCAGGCGTCTCTGTGCTACCTGAGTCCATAAAGCGGTCTCCCAGACATTCTGGGATCGCTGGCAGATCTGGCCGATCACTTCAGAGGGAGGATCCTCCTCGAGCGCCACAAGGAAATCGGGCCTTGTGGAACGTTCATACCCATAAGCCAGATACCGTTGCAGCAGGGGATCCATGCGGCGGACGAACTGCAGATCAGGGAGCAGCCAAAAAGAGTTATTGACTCCCAAGTCGAAGGCACCCTTGGCGGTCGCGCAGGGGTAGATCGCGATGGGCAGATCGGAACGTAGCAGGCGGACAAAGGCGTGTGGATCGAGCATGACATTCCATTCCAGGAAATCTGGAGAGGAGGACCCTTCCGCGAGGTGAATGCGGCGCACCTTGCGGCGTAGCAACCCCGGATTCCGGTTGTATGCGATGGCTAAAGGACGCGCCGATCCAAAGGAAAGAATCTCCACCTTTTCCGGAGATTCCCGCAGAATCTTGAGGATCAACTCGATGCCCGATTGTTGAAACTGGGGGGCATCAAGCGCCTGGTCCAAGGGGCTCTTCATCCGAGAGAAGGGACAGATGCCATAAGGGACATTGCGGTCGAAGAGGTAGTTCAACTGGGTGACCGGGATGATGCCAGGATCACGCGGACCGGTCTCATCGCGGTATGCGGGGATCTGGCCTTGAGGCCCCTTGTGACGGTAGTCATCCGTGGCATCGAGAATGACCGCTTTGAGGTCGATTTCAGGCAGGGCATACCCAGCGATCAGATCGAAATTATCGCCCACATCCTGATGAGGGTGATAGAGATCTGTGATGTCGATGACAGGGACACGATGTGGCCCCCCTTGTAAAATCTTCCCTGGAGAGGATACAGCCACACTCCTCGAAAGAGATGCCAGTCCGATTGTTCCCAACCCCAGAGTCTCGAGGAACCTCCGCCGTGTCGTCATTCCTTGCGATGAAAACATGCCCTACCGCCTCCTTTTATTCCTCGGAGTCTGGTGTGCGCTATTCATTCTGTAAAGTGTTCCCTCAGGAATGGATTGACTACCTTTCAATCTGTTCTTAACCAAGGAGATTGGAAAATGGACCTGGTGTCTTGTATGGTTGTTGGAGCAATGGAAGACCTCACCCCCCTCACCCGCTGAGCGAAGGGGGTGCTCCTCCCTCTCCTTGCGGGAGAGCGGGGCGGGAGGGATGAGGATAGATTCTGACGAGGTGAATCATGTCATTCTTTGAACACCATGGAATCCGTTTCCGCTATGAACTCTCAGGTGAGGGACCGGCGGTGGTTTTTACGCATGGCCTGGGCGGAGATCTGAGCCTACCCAAAGACCTTCTTGGAGACATGACGGGCTATCGTTTACTTCTCTGGGATGTCCGCGCGCATGGAGAGACTGAACCCTTGGGGCCAGTAGAAAAACTCAACTTCGCTACTTTAGCGGAGGATCTTCGCGCGCTTATGGACCATGTAGGAATCGGCCGGGCCGTGATCGGTGGAATCTCGATGGGATCGGGAATCTCCACCGCCTTCTCGGTACGTTGGCCGGCGAAAGTCCAGGCCCTGATCTTGGTCCGTCCCGCCTGGCTCGACCGGGGGGCTCCTGGGAATCTGGCCTGGTTCCCCAAGGTCATGCGGTTGCTTGAGGCTGCTGGGCCTAATGCCACTCTAGAAACCTACCAGTCCCTTCCCGAGTTCGAACCTTTTAAGGATCTGCCATTGGATCCAAACGATGGATTCTATTCGCAGCTTATCAAGCCAAAGGCTTTCGAACGCCGTGCGCGGCTGGGACACATCTCCGGTGATTGCCCTATCCGCTCCTGGAAAGACGCTGAAGTCTTGACCATGCCCGCCCTTGTGTTTGGGAACGAACAAGATCCGACTCATCCCTATGAATTCGCCGAGGAGTGGACACGGCGGCTTCCCAACGCGCGGCTGGTTCGGATCCCACCGAAAAAAAAAGTAGAGGCCCACCGGGCTGGATTCCAGCAAGCCTTCAAACCATTCCTTGAGTCGATAGGGAACCAAACGATGTGATGATTAAATCCCTCACGAGGCCCTGACTCCGGAGTTCAACACCGGAGCCGGTAAGTAAAAACGGAGTAGCGAATTCATTCGCCTGAATTCGACAGAGCGAATAAATTCGCCGGGGTTCGCCAAAGCGAATAAATTCGCCACTCCGCCTATCTGAACCGTGTCCTTCCCTCCTTTACACGCCCTCCA
>CAZORO010000583.1:0-3584 GCA_964581845.1 uncultured bacterium | reverse complement strand
TGATCTGGGTCTCCGCGGTCTGAACTTTGGATACATCCACCCGGCTGAAGAGTTTGGGGCCGACTAGCCCCGCCAACAGGCCAATAATGACCAATACCACGAGCATTTCGATCAAAGTGAAGCCTGAATGAGGGGTTTTTTTGAGTTGCATGGCTTTTCAGTTTAGATGGCTGTGTTGAGGCTGGTGATGGCAAGCATGATGGCAATCATGATAACACCAATCACTCCAGCAATGAGAAGAATAGATAAAGGTTCTAACAATAATAGGAATCGCTTCATGCGATTGCGTCCGGACTCCTGATACAGCCCTGCGAGGGCGTTCAACATGGTCGCGAGTTCCCCCGAGCGTTCACCGACGCGGATAAGATTAATTCCCATTGTCTCGATGGCGTGTGTGCCGGCAAGCGCTTCAGCAACCCCCTTGCCGGCGCGAACCTCCCTTAGTGCTTGCTGTAGGCGGGCTCTTAAAGTGCCGAGGCGCTGCCCCTCTTGCGCGAGTTGCAGGGCCTTGACGAGAGGTACGCGGTTCTGGAGCAATGCGCCCATGAGGGAGGCCCAGCGCCCCATTTCTTGTTCCTGCAGCCATTTACCAAGGATCGGTAACCGGGCAAGAAGCTGATAGGCTTGGATGCGGACCTTGGGGTGGGCCAGCGCGAACATTGTAAAAGTAAGGCAGCCTATGATGACAAGACTCGTGGCAAGGAGATGGTGCTGGATGAACAGGCCGGCTCCAATGACCCATTTGGAAATGCTTGGGATATCCGCAGTACCGCTCTTGAGAAGGTTGGCGAACTTGGGTACTACAAGGATGAAGACGAGGAGTGTCGCGGCGATCCCGGTAAATACAAGAATGGCGGGGTAAGTCAGGGCATTGCGCATCTCCTGGCGTACCCTCTCTTCGTATTCCATCTGTAGAGTGGCGGTTTCCAATGCATCCGCAAGCTTGCCGGTCATTTCGCCTGCGGCGAGAAGTTGCTGGACGTAGGTTGGCAAAGAGAACGCGGGGTGGATGATGGCCTCCGAGAGGGAGTTTCCCTGTCGAAGTTGCTTGTGTACCTCGCTGAAAACAGCCCCTACTGGATCGTTAGTATGGGCCTCTGCAATGGACTCCACGGCTTCTGCCAGGGGAACGCCCGATGCTAGTAGGGTTGTAAGTTCCCTCAGCACCAAAGTTTTGTCCTGTTGCCTGATGCGACGTCGCCCCTGCGGCCTTTGGTTTGATGGCGTCGAGATACTCAAGGGAGTCAGATCCTGCAGGCGCAATAGACGTGCGGCCTCCCGTGCGCCATGGGCCTCGATCCTGCCTGTGATCGTTTCTCCCTGAGAGTTCACGGCATGATAATGAAAAACCATGGGTTAATCTTCCAGCTCACCAGTTCCAGTGACGCGTAAGACCTCCTCCACCGTCGTGACCCCCTCCCATGCCTTGATCAGCCCATCTTCGCGCAGGCTGCGGAACCCTTCGCTCCTGGCGAGTTTTGTGAGCTCACTCGCCGAAAGCCGATGGGTGACACCGTCTCGCAAGGGTGGTGTCATCTCGGCCAATTCATAAATGCCCACGCGTCCACGGTATCCCAAACCATGGCAATGTGTGCAGCCAACGGCCTCTTTGAATCGGGGGAGGGGGGGCAGCAGACCGGGGAAACGGTTCAGGAGGTCGTGGAACGTGGGCTTCAGAGCTTCTGGGATGTGGGTGGGGCGAGAACAGTGATCACAGACCCGCCTTACAAGACGCTGGGCAAGCACAGCTTTCACGGATGAGGCGACCAGGAAGGGCTCGATGCCCATGTCAATGAGTCGTGGGAAGGCGCTTAGTGAATCATTGGTATGGAGGGTGGAGAGTACCATGTGGCCGGTCAAGGAGGCCTGTACCGCGATGCGCGCAGTTTCGGAGTCGCGGATCTCGCCAATCATGACGACGTCTGGATCTTGGCGGAGAATCGCTCGAAGCGCTCGGGCGAAGTCGTAACCAATCTCGCTGTGAGCTTGGATCTGCGTAATCCCCTCCATCTGGTATTCGACGGGATCCTCAACCGTGATGATCTTTCGGCGGCGATCATTGGTGGCCGCAAGGGCGGCGTAGAGAGTAGTGCTCTTGCCAGACCCCGTAGGACCGGTGACCAGGATGATTCCATGGGGCTCCTGCACCCAGTGGGTGAACCGCTGGAGATGATCAGTGGCCATGCCTAGGCGTTCAAGGCGGAGATCCTTGCGCTCCTTGGGGAGCAGTCGCATGACGATGGACTCCCCATGAACACCGGGAACAGATGAAACCCGGATGTCCATCTCGGTGCCACCCCCTCGGGTGGTGATGCGTCCATCCTGGGGGAGGCGCCTCTCAGCGATATCCATCCCAGACACCAGCTTAATGCGTGAAGCCACAGCGTCAAACCGCTGTCGCGGAAGAGTCATGCGGGTTTGCAGTACAGCGTCGATTCGATAACGCACGAAAAACTGGCTATCTTCGGGTTCAAGATGGATATCCGATGCTCCCTGTTCAATGGCTTGGGTAATGATGTTGTTAACTAGTTCGATGACCGGAGCTTCTTCTGCCAGTTCCCTGAGATAGTCACTATCATTTTTTTGATCGGTCAATGCATCGTCCTGGATGGCTTTTAGCAGCCTCTCCAAGTCTTGGCTTCGAATGAGGTGCCAAGAAAATGAATGGCTTTGAAATGCTAATGAAAGAGCTTCCTGAAGGTAGCTGTCGTTGGGGTTCCTGGCAGCACAATGGATGATCCCATCGGGGGCCTCCCATGCCACTACTTGTTGATCCAGGAACCATTCAAACGATAGCTCACTTGCCTGCATGGTCCGGTTGAGAGTGGCGATATGGAGATGGATGTCTTCCCAGCACAAAAGGCTCATTCCAAGTTGTTCGGCAAGAACAGGAAGTAGCTTTTCCTCTGAAATGGCTCCAAGTCGTACAAGAATGCTTCCCACAAGGCCTCCGCGTTGCGTCTGGATAGTGAGAGCCTTTTCAAGGTCACTCGAGGTTATCAGTCCTCTTTTCTTGAGGGCCTCTCCCAAGGGGAAATAAGCAATACTTGTGGCAATTGAATTCATGTGTAGAAAAGGCCACGCAAAACAGAGATCAGGGATTAAGCTTAGACTCCCACAAGAGGCGCTCATTGAGGAACCATGAAATTGTTTTTATAATTCCTGTTTCGAGCCTTTCTTCTGGGTTGTAACCGAGTTCCTTGTGAATCTTGCCTGCATCGATGGCATACCGACGATCATGCCCTGGACGGTCCTTGACGAAGGTGATGAGTCGCTCGCACCTCTCGCCTTTAGCCGGTGGAGCATCAGGGTAACGTGCCGCAAGCGTTGGATCGGCGGCAAAGGCCTCGTCGATGGTTTTGCAAATGAGCCTGACAATGTCGATGTTGGCCCATTCGTTGTTGCCGCCGATATTGTAGACCTCACCTACCGTGCCCCGCTCCAGGATCAGCTCAATGCCCCGGGCGTGGTCTTCGACATAGAGCCAGTCGCGGATGTTCAACCCGACACCGTAGATAGGCAGCGGCTTGCCTAGCAGTATGTTTGTGATGCAGAGGGGAATGAGCTTCTCCGGGACGAGGTAG
>CAZORO010000582.1:0-3586 GCA_964581845.1 uncultured bacterium | reverse complement strand
CGGGAGAGGGGATTTAGGGGTGAGGTTTCTGTTGCTAGATCACTCCAACAAGGCACTAGAACGATATTGTAAATACGATCACCAACAAAGAGACACTATGTCAAATTACACACCTCAGCAACAAATCGGCGTGGGCGGATTCAAGATTGGAGAACCCGAGAAAC
This sequence comes from uncultured bacterium, assembly GCA_964581845.1. Taxonomy (GTDB): domain Bacteria; phylum Hinthialibacterota; class Hinthialibacteria; order OLB16; family OLB16; genus OLB16. The sequence continues at coordinate 3,422 of CAZORO010000582.1, read as the reverse complement.
GTTACCTCAATCAAGTCATCGAAAGCAGCCGTCTCTCATATGGCCCGATGACACAAGCCTTCGAGGCTATGTTCGCTGACCTGCATGACTGCAAGTACGCGATCTTCTGCAACAGTGGGACCAGCGCCTTGCATGTGGCCTTAGCGGTGCTTAAGGAACATGGTGGCTGGTCAGATGGCGACGAAGTCCTTGTACCGGCGGTGACCTTCATCGCCACCTCCAACATCGTTCTGCACAATGGACTCCGTCCAGTTTTTGTCGATGTGGAGCCAGACACCTATAACATTGATCCCAGCAAGCTCGAGGAACGCATTACCAGCCGTACCCGGGCGATCCTGCCAGTCCACCTTTTTGGCCAGCCCGCCAGCATGGAGGGAGTTATGGAGACCGCGCGTAAACATGGTTTGGCGGTTCTTGAGGATAGCGCTGAAACCATGTTCGCCCGTTACAAGAACAGAAGTGTCGGCTCTTTTGGCGAGATCGGTTGTTTCTCAACTTATGTGGCTCATATCCTGGTGACCGGGGTGGGAGGATTTGTCACCACCAACGATGATGAACTGGCGGTCATGCTAAAAAGCAGTATGAACCACGGGCGCGATTCGATTTATCTTTCTATAGACGATGACCGGGGAAAGCAGGGCGATCAGCTCTTCAAGATCGTGGACCGGCGATTTAAGTTCGTAAGGCTGGGACACAGTTTCCGCTGCACCGAGCTCGAGGCGGCGATAGGCTTAGGGCAAATGGAGCAGGCGGAAAAATTTATGAACCGGCGTTGGGAGATCGCCAGACGTTACAACAAGGAACTCGCCGACCTTGAGGACCATATTCAACTCCCGCATGCCCGTCCCGACCGGACTCACAGTTACATGATGTACCCAATCGTCCTCAGAAAGGAAGAAAAGTGGAACCTGGTCTATTTCCTTGAGGAACGCAATATCGAAACACGCGAAATGATGCCGTTGGTGACTCAACCGGTCTACCAGTCGCTCTTCGGAGATCTAGAAAAGGAGTACCCGGTCGCGCGTTGGATCAACCAGAATGGCTTCTATGTGGGATCTCATCCCTATCTCACGGATGAGGAGGTTGATTATGTCATTGAACAGATCCACGCATATTTCAGGAAGTAGCGAGGATCTCTTCCGCGAGATGAACCATGGCCAATGCTTCCTCGAAGAAGGCCTGGTATCTCGCCGCGGCCTCTTTGCCATGTTCCTCGGGGTGTTTTCCGGCATCGGGAAGATTGCTCTTGTGAAGTAAATACAAGGATTTCATGACTCCCCGGTCAATCAACATCTGGATCTTGTCTGAATCGCGGATTACCCGGAAACATTCCTGAATCCCGCCCAGCCCGCGGTTGATCTCTTCGGGTGAGGGGTGTTTCCAGCCAAGGTCCCTGTGCAGTTTGGTGCATCTTTGAACTCCCAGCTCACAAGTAATGCGGGTTTCCTTGAGGGTTGAAGCCATCGCGGTATGCATGGCTTGTAGTTTTTCCCCATACCGGATTCCCACCGTTTGGATGTCACCCGTTCCAAGAAAACCAGTGAAAGGAGGTAGTGTATCGAGTCCGAGTGATTGGAAAGTTTCCTGAAGTGTGGCCACTTGGGTTCCCCGGATGAATGCGCCCCCCTCGGTGGCGTTGATGGCGGTAACACCCGTGGTGGCGATATCATCCTCGAAACGCTTCAAATAGGCGAAGAGCGTGTGCGTGGTGGGGACCTCGCCACCATCATTGGCGGGAACCCACAGAATGGGAACATCCTTGAGACCCTCCGGTTTCAAAGGATCCTCCCATTTACCCTGCCTTCCCTCCCCGGGCTGGAATCTCCCCTGGAAGGCCGCTCCATCCGCATGGGTCTTTCCTCCCTCCCGCTCGAAAGAGAGGTCTTGCCCCACAAGGATGATGGGATTGGCCCCATGTTTGGCGAGCAGGAGGAAAGCTGCTTGAGCTACAGTCAGCCCTTTGACAAGTCCCTCTAGCGGTCCCGTTACTTCAGCCTCAAGCCAGGAATAGAAGCGGGGTTTTTGAGTGCCGATCAAGAACTTTGGTCCGGGGTAATTGTGGACCACTCCGGGGGCAACTTCTAAATCGTAGACAAGCGGGATCTGGTCCAAGGTCTCAACGCCCTCGAAATGACGGACCGAGACCGCGAGTGCATCGATGGAGACCGCGAGATCGGGAACAACTCCATGACGCTGGAGAATCCGTAAAGAGGTATCGACCGAAACAATGGGGATCTTGCCTTTCGCGGCGGCCAATTGACTGCCATTCTTATTCAAACTCGGTCCAGCGCTGACCATGATCGCGGGACGGCCTTTCAGGATCTTGCCCACATCGCGGAAGAGATAGGATGACGGCAGCTTGGAAAAATTCGTCAATGTGTTCGTCTGGAACAGAACTCCATTCTCCATGACCGTCACCAACTCCGAAGTCCATTGGCGGATGAGATCGCGTATGTTGATTTTCCGTTCGTCATACCATGCCGGATCACATTGAATCGAAGGGGGATACTCGTGAATATCAATCCCATCGACGATGACTTGTTGAAAACCGCCCGAGGCCAGACGGCGGAACTCGAATTCATCCACCCCCACGAAGAAACGGATGTTGGGATTCTGTAAAATGGGAGTCCAATCCCGCCAGGAGAGCATGGCCTTGAAAACCTCAAGGGAGCTCTCAAAACACCAAACACATTTGGTGGCTTCATGGTGAATCTTCAGAAACTCCTCAAGTGGATAGCCCAGGCCAAGCCCTAACAATGCAGTGGCCTGGAAGGTCTCATGGTGAATGGTCTGGACCCAAAGGTCTGCATCCCGGCGTGGATCACGGCGGCTGTGAAGACGTTTTTGACCACCATCTTTAAGTCTCATGACAGCGGTGGGTTCACCGGTATCAGAGATAGTCACCTCAATCCGGCCCTCTGGCTGAAGACTGGCCACTCTGCGCGCCAGTTCAGGCTGGTTCAAGGAGAGGGTCCTTAAGTTCCTTTCAAGAAATGAAGAAGTCATATCCGCCGATCCATGGAATCAATCATAGGCATCCTGCTTACTCCTATTGGCCAGTAAACCATCCAGTGGTACCTTCGTAACGGTTATCACACCAGTGTCCATTTTTTTTCCAAGCGGAGTCTATCATGCGACGTGCTATTCGTAAGCAACCAAGTGTCACCAGCTTGCTCAAAGATCTGGTGAGGCTCTCAAGAAAGTATGGAGCCGATCCAACTCACATCATCGCCGGAGGCGGAAACACATCAGTGAAGAAAGGTGATCGTCTCTGGATCAAGGCCAGTGGCCAAGCCCTCGCCACCATCGATACGAAGGGATTTCTCGAGCTAAGAATGGCGGAGGTGCTGGGGATCCTTGACCGCAAGGACTGGAGCGATGACCGTGATGAGAGAGAGGACCAGATTGTCAAAGTCCTGCTC
>CAZORO010000581.1:0-3587 GCA_964581845.1 uncultured bacterium | reverse complement strand
CCGATTGTACAATATTGGCTAAGCGTCATTTAGGATGAATGATATAAATCATATTACTGGTGATGTGAATATTCTGGCGTATCTGTTGAGAAAAAAGCGCACTGTTTTGTCTATAATGGATTGCGGCAGCTTACTACGTGATCATGGCTGGAGAAGACCTTTTCATCGCTTATTCTTTTGGGTGCTTCCCGTTAAGCGTTGTTCGTACTTCACTGTCATATCGGAAAAGACCAAGGAGGAAGTGTTGTCTCTCCTGCCGTGCAATCCCGCGCATATCCGCGTTATTCACATTCCCGTTTCGGACGACTTCCAGCCCAGCCCAAGGGAGTTCAATGCGCGGAAGCCTGTAATCCTCCAGGTGCGCACGTGGGAGAACAAAAACATCGCGCGCGTGGCATCAGCTCTGAAGGGGATTCCCTGCCATCTTCGAATAGTTGGCGAATTGTCGCCGACGCAAGAATCGGCCCTAGAAGGGAATTCGATTGAATACTCCCATGTTTCGGGGATAACAAACGAAGAAATGGTGGCTGAATACGTCAAGTCCGACATGCTTATATTCGCGTCAACCTACGAAGGTTTCGGAATGCCGATTACCGAGGCCAACGCAGTCGGACGTCCCGTGGTGACAAGTAATATTCCACCCATGACTGAGGTGGCGGGGGACGCGGCCTGTCTGGTGAATCCATTTGATGTGAATAGCATTAGAACTGGAATTCTACGGATTATTGAAGACAGAGAATACCGACAAGACCTTGTTAATCGTGGATTCGAGAATGTAAAGCGATTCTCTCCATTAATAATCGCAAGTCAGTATGCAGAACTATATGAAGAAATAATGAATGAAATGAAGGATAAATAATGTGTGATAGTAAATACTATATCTAGCATTTCATAACTCATATCACCCTTGAGCTTTTGCGGCAAACCTCTCTCACCGAACGCCCTGCGTTGGAGAAGTGCGAAAAGTTGTTGACACAACCGCGATTGTCCTGGTTCAGCCTGAATCCGACAGTAGGGGGTCGAGATTAAGCAACAAAAAGATATGAGTTTTTTTGAGGGATGGGGGAATGCTCTGGAATATATGTATGTGATAAGGGTTGTGAGGCGAGGAGAGTCCCCGCCTCCCAGTTGACATTCCGTCACACACCCGGGTCCCTTTTGCTTGGCCACCACCATCATATCCTGAGTCACTTCTCCCAGGTCATTGACAAGGTCCGTAATGCTGAATTCAAACGCGCCGAAGAGCAAGACAAGGCCGTTCTGAAAGGGACCAAGTACCTGCTCTTGCGCAACTGGGACAATCTGAAGGACGAACAAAAGGATCGATTGGCGGAACTCCTCGACCTCAACAAGAACCTCAGCATCGTCTACATCCTCAAGGAAGAACTCAAACAGCTTTGGAACTACAAATATCCTGGCGCGGCCTGGAACTTCTTTCTGAAATGGTTTCATACCGCGCTGGAATCCAATATTGAACCACTCATCCAACTCGGCACAATGCTTTATAACCATTGGGAAGGTATTGCCGCACATTGCCGCTATCCGATTCACACCTCCGTACTCGAAGGGATGAATAACACAGCCAAAGTCATCAAGAGGATGGCGTATGGCTTCCGCGATACCGCCTACTTCTTTCTCAAACTGCGTTCTGCTTTCCGCGGAAAGGAGCCTCTGGCTTATGAAGCATAGCCATCAGGAATCCACACCGATTGGAGAAGAACCCTTTTAAGGTCCATTATCGTCCAAAGTCAGCTGGCAGCGGGGGATCCCAATTATCCAAGCCCCGCGTGTCAATCCGGATCGGCAGGACCTGAACCCCGGCAACCGCGCGCAGAGACTTCTTCAGGCGGTGGGTGTCATGGGGACCACAGATGAACACCAAACATCCACCCCCGCCCGCGCCGCAGGCTTTGCCTCCTGTCGCTCCCGAAGCCATCGCCACCTCAAAGAGGTGATTGATCGTTTCATTGGTCACGTCTGGATGGAGCTTTTTCTGGCATTCCCAGTTACGGCTCATGAGCGGTCCTACGGCATCGAGGTCACCTAGAATAAGGGCATCCTTCATCTCCCTGGCGATCTGTTTCATCTCCTCAATGGCCTGATGAGTATCACCACGGCCGGAGTGGTAGGCATCACAAACCCGTTGATGGATATCTCCCGACAGACGGGACTTGCCGGTGTAGATCAACACCAAGTTGCACTCCAGCTCACGCAACACGCTACGAGAGGTGATGAGGTGCGAGGCTTTCACATCCTCGCCACGGAACTCCATGAACTCCAGACCTCCCAGCGCGCTAGCGTAATGGTCCTGCTTGCCACCACGAATCCCCAGACGTTTGCGCTCAATGGAGCTAGCCAGTTCGGCGATCTCTGAGGGGAGGAATGGTTTGCCCGCATACTTGGCCAGAGCCCCAAGGAGCGCCACTCCTAAAGAGGCGCTGGTTCCCAGACCGCTCCCAGGGGGCGCCGTGCTCTCTGTAATCAGAGTGAACCCTCCAACCAGGTCCATCTCCTTGATGCCGGCTTTCACCAAATCCACATTCCCATCGTATTCCAAGTCGGCTACCCGCTTGGCTTCGATGGAGATGTCGAAATCGGCGGAGTAAATCTCCACCGTCTCATCCTCGAGACGAGTGTGTAAAGTCCAACCCCGGTTTCCAGCCTCCACCTTTGTGGTTTTGGCCATGATGGTCACTGTCGAGCATAGGTCGATGGCCACGTTGACCACCCCACCCGGGGAGGTCTCACAAAATTCAGCAACATCGGTCCAACCACCCGCAAGGTCAATCCGTACCGGAGCGCGGGAACGTACTAGAAAGGGAAGATCACTTCGCATCATTTCATCTCCAAATAGTGAGGTTGATTTACGTCCACTATAATTCGTTTCCTCGCATCTGTTGTGACATTATCAACATAAAGCAAATGAAAAATATGAATAAAGCCATAGAAACAAATGCCATTATTGCGACTTTCTTCAATGGAAATGATCCTGGAATCACCAATATAGGGCCGATACTATACAGCATAGATTGCGGGTCCAAGTTCAGTTCACGGTTCATTTGTTCAAGGGTCAGGAGTTCTTGTTGTAGTCTTTTTGTCTCCGCCAAGGTGACATCAAAACCAGCCTTGAAAACCTCCCAGAGTTCTTCCTGGAAGGTAGCTGGTATTGCCTGTTCATCGGTTGGTTGGGCAACCTCTGGATCAAAGGAGGAATAGTAGCTAATATCCCTTTTAGTGGTCAAAAGACTTTTTCCCTCTAACAAAATTCGTTCGGAGGTTTGTTGACGGTACTTCGCTTCTTCGCCTTCTTTTGCCAACGAAACCAGACCCTGGACAAAATTGTCCATCGTGTTCGGAGTTGATGTGCCGGACATTGAGGTTTGGCCGGGAGCTAATTGATGGATCTCCCTGCGGGAGTAGGTTGCCAGGGTTTCATCTAGCATCTCAATGGATTTCTCATATCTTTCCTTCTCTATGGAAAATTTATACAAGACCTCATCGATGTAGGTTTTAACAATCAGGGGATCATGATAAAGGCGTCCCTGTCGTACTAGACTTTCAAGAGGTTTTATCTGAAGGTTCGTAAG
>CAZORO010000580.1:0-3600 GCA_964581845.1 uncultured bacterium | reverse complement strand
TGGAGGATGCAGAATTTTCCAACTGGATCTGTAGCAGGACTCCTTCGGGGAGGTGGGGTGAGCCTGGAGATCTAAAGGGTCCGATCATCTTTCTGGCATCACGCGCCTCCGATTACGTCAATGGGCATATTCTCTATGTGGATGGGGGCATCCTGGCGTCGATCTGAGCGGAGGGGCCCATCTTAAAACCATAGAACCGGGAGGAGATGTCGGCCGTGACTTCCATCAAATCCCCGGCGATGATGCGGATGAGATCAAGGGTCATGCGTGAGGCTGGGCCTGTGACACTCATCGCCGCCAGGGGCTCTCCCTGACTACCTCGTATTGCCGCTGCCACGCAGCGTACGCCAACCAGGTTCTCCTCGTCATCCACCGCATATCCCGCCTCGATAACATGTTTGAGTTCCTCGATGAAACGCCTTTTGGGAACAAGGGTATGCGGCGTCAATTTTCTGAAGGTCAGATTGGCGAGGATCTCTTGACGTTGTTCTTCAGCCACCACAGCCAGGAAGGCTTTTCCGGCGGCGGAGCTGTACACCGCTTCCCGCCGGTCGGTGAGGTGGGAGACCCGCAGCGGGTGGGTCCCCTCCAGGGTTTTCAAGGTCACATACTCGCCTCGATCGATGCGGATGAGGTTCACATTTTCCCCATATTTGCCGCGCAGTTTTTCCATGCCGGGGAGTGAGAACCGGATGATATCCTGCCGCTTTTCGGTGATCCGTCCCAACTCGATGAACTTAGCGCCTAACTCGTATCGATTGGTGTGTTCATCTTTACGGATGTAGCCGAGGAATTCGAGCGAGGACAAGATCCGGTAAATGGAGATGCGTGGGATTCCAGGATTGCGTTGAATCAGGTCCGAGTAGGTGACTCCCTCCGGCCATTCCCGGAATCCCTCCAGGATCTGGAATGTTTTCAGGATCATCGGAACCAGGTTCTTCTTGAGTGTTGCATCCTGCCCCATATGGGTGCTCCTTTGCAAATCTTCTGGAGGGTGTGAGTCCTTGTGAGGGACGTGTTTGTGCAGCCGGGGTAACTGGGCTACTATGCCGCGAAGACCGGCGGGAATCAATCATGGGAATGCCAGATGGCGGCATGCGGTGCAGTTGTTTTAGGATTGAAAATTCCAGTTTCATATGCTAAAATGTTTTTTTTGGGGAGGGGTGTGGGGGGATGAGAGGAAGAGTTGACAGCCTGAAAGGAACCCAGGGGTCCCGATGAAAGTGGTGGTGACGGATTTCATCGAAGGCGATTTGGAGTGGGAAGCGGAGCAGTTCAGCCAGGAGGGGATCGAGTTCGCGGCCTTCCAGCTGAAGTATGCTTGTGAGGAGGAGTTGGCGGAAGCGGGTGCCGGTGCGGATGTGGTGATTGTGAACATGGCGCCGGTCACCGCCCGTGTGATTGAGGGTTGGGGCCGTTGCGGTTTGGTGATCCGGCATGGTATCGGGTACGACAATGTGGATAGTGAGGCGTTGGGACATCGAGGCATCCCCTTGGTGAATATTCCGGATTACTGCACCGAGGAGGTGGCGGAGCAGGCGATCGCCTTGATCCTGGCCTGCGGGCGTAAAATTGTCACCAGCCGGCGAGTTCTGGATGAGTCTGTCCGTGATGGCTGCTGGAATTTTGACAGAGTCCATCCGCTTCATCGTTTACACGGACAGACGCTTGGAATCATCGGGTGTGGCAGAATTGGAAGCCGTGTGTACCAGAAGCTTGCGGCATTTGGATTTGAATTCGCGATTTGCGATCCCTACCTGAGCCGCGCACGAAAAACTCAGTTGGGTATTGAGACAGAGCCGCTTGAGTCAGTTCTGGCGCGTTCGGATTTCGTGACGCTGCATACGCCTTTGAATAATGAAACCGGACACCTCATCAATGAACGGACTTTGTCGATCATGAAACCATCCGCTTTTCTGATCAACACGGCACGCGCGGGGATTATTGATCAAGACGCTCTGGTTGGTGCTCTTCAAGAGGGGAGGATTGGGGGGGCGGGACTGGATGTTTATATCCGTGAGCCCCCCGATGCGGAGGATCCGCTCCTGAGCATGGACAATGTCATTCTCACTCCTCATCTATCCTGGTGTTCCGCCGAGGCTGAACGTTTGATCCGGGAGAAGATCGTGGCTCAGGTACTTCATTTCAGGCAGGGACTCCCGTTGGAAAATGTAGTCAATGAGGATTGTCTGAAAGCGTTGGAGGCCTCTTCATGACGATGGTAGGGGGGACGATCCAGGGAGTGACGGTGCCGGGTCCGGAGTCGGAGAGGCTCTTGCGACTGTGGGAGCGCTACGAGGCCCAGACGTCCACTTATCAGGCACCGGTTGTGTGGGAGCGCGCTCGCGGGGTGAGGGTGTGGGATGTTGATAGCCGCGAGTACATCGACTGGACCTCGGGTGTCCTTGTGGCCAATGTGGGGCATTGCCATCCCAAGTTAGTGGAGGCGGTCCGCCAGGCTGCTGGCAAGTTGATGAACAGTTACGATTTTCCGACCCCCTCGCGCATCGAGCTGGCCCGCCGGATGGTTGAGATCACCCCGGCGCATCTGGATCGCTGTTTTTTTCTGACTACTGGAAGTGAGGTGGTCGAGGCGGCCTTGAGGGTGTCCAAACGTTTCACGGGGGGATTCGAGACGGTGTCGTTTTATGGGGGTTTCCATGGACGGACTTATGGGGCCCTTTCGGCGGGTGGGCTTGCGGGTCCCAAAAAGAAGTATGGGCCCATTGCTGCAGGTACGATTCATGTTCCCTTTCCCTATCTCTACCGGAGCGGGATGGAAGCCGGGGAATGCATAGAGTGGTGCCTCGATATGCTGCAGCAGCAGGTTGGTGCCGCCAGCACGGGATCTCTTGCGGCTGTCCTGGTTGAGCCGTACCTCGGAGCAGCGGGTTTTATTTTTCCGCCCGAGGGTTTTCTCAGGCGTGTGGAGGAATGGGCCCGCGAGCGGGAGATTTTGTTCATTCTCGATGAAGTTCAGTCTTCTTTTGGCAGAACGGGGAAAATGTTTGCTCTCGAATGGGAGAACCTGCAGCCGCAACTGCTGTGCCTGGCCAAGGGGATGGGAAGCGGCATTCCGGCCTCCTGTCTGATGGCGGAAGCGAGGGTCATGGGAGCGATTGGAAAAGGAGAGATGAGCAGCACCTGTGGTGGGAATCCGGTTTCCTGTGCCGCGGCCCTGGCTGTCCTTGAGATCATTGAGGAGGAGAATCTGGTGGCGAATTCTTTAGCCATGGGTGAAATCATGAAGTCACGTCTTCTTGAAATCCAGGCCAGGTCACCCTACCTGGGTGATGTCAGGGGAAGGGGTTTGGTCATGGGGCTAGAAATTGTCAACGACAAGAAGACCAAGGAACCCGGGCCTGAACTGGCGCGTCAATTAATACACCGTGCGGCGGAGCGCGGTCTTTTGATGGGTTCGGTGGGGATTTTTGGGAATGTGATCCGTGCCGCTCCCCCCTTGGTGGTCAATGAGGAGGAGGTGCATCATTCGCTAGACATCTTTGAGGATGCGCTCCTCTCACTTTGAGAAAACAAAACAGGCCACCCGATGATTTCAAATTCGGTCATTCGATCTATCGCAAGGGGAGAAATGCTGTT
>CAZORO010000579.1:0-3602 GCA_964581845.1 uncultured bacterium | reverse complement strand
AATGCATTATCTTCTCCCATCCCGAACCCCCAAGGGCGGCGTAATCAGATTAGCGAACAGCCGGTACGCCCCGGGAACATAGGCCCGCAACTGGCGATACCAAGTGAGGGAAGTGTAGACATAAGTCCCCTTGCCATACCTCGCCCACAAGACCCCCCCCTTCAAAGCCTCCGCTCCTGTATCCGCCATCGAAACCAACTCCTCGTAATGGGAATCATACATATCCGGGAAGTAAAGCCCCCGTTCCTGGATCCAGCCTTCCCAATCCGAGGCCACAATCTTGTTGGGGGTGGTAAACATGGGATGCGATGACTTGAGGATTTGGACTGGCGCATCCTCTTGCGTCACTCGCGCGCTGGAAAGATGAAGCGGATAAGGAGCATAGGGGGGATCGGCATCATTCCAATCGAAAGACTTGTGATAGAAGACCACTAGATGGCCTCCCTCGTAGACATACTTGAGCAGACGTGGATTCGCGTGACGCAGGTCAGGGCGTTCGAGATATCCACGGATATCGATGAGAATGGTCTGGTACTGGCCAAGATTCCCGGTTTCGAGATCCTTTGCGCCAAGAAGATTGTACTCAATGCCAAGAGTTCTTAGAGCATCGGGCAGAGTGGTATCGTAGGATTGGAAAATCCCCACCTTGAGTTTTGAAGGAACTCGCAAGTCCACAATCGTCACCCTGGCCTGCGTAGAGAAAACTCCGGTGCGTGTGTTCATCCGCGCAGTCAGCATGGAAACACCGGGAGCCTGTGTTATTTCCGGGTTCCAAGTCACTTTCGTGGAGGACCTACGTGCAGCCCCGGGATTCAAAAGGGTCTTTTGAACCTTCCCATCCGGAAGGGTGATCTCCAGCTCGGCGGTGGCCCCGGCCACGGTATTGCGGCGGACATGGATCAAGAATGAAACAGGGGTGGACGAATCCTTTGGGACGAGGGTGTTCTCAGGTTCAATCCAGATCTCCCAAGGCGCTGCGATTTCCATCCGCCGGGATACTTCACTTAGACCCTGGATATCCCCCTTCTTTAACTTGACTGAACCTTTGAGATTGGGTTGCCATGGTTGGAAGGAACGGTAAAGGGCGGCTGTTGCCGGTAAAGTGGTTTCCTCCCCAGTAGGGACCAGAACAAGAAAATGCGCTTCGGCTTCCCGCACCGGGCCGAGAGGCCCAGTTTGTTGACGGATCAATGAGGTCTTCCATCCATTAGGAGTATCGAGGTGGAAACTCTCCACCTCCAAGGTATCAGGACCACGATTAGTGAGGATCAAACTAACGACCGCCTCCAATCCTGGAACAAAAGTCTGTTCGGACACTTGGATTTCCATCCGAGCTCCCCACTGGTTCCCAAGGACTCCTTCAAGTCGGTCCACTTGCGCCTTGATGGAGGCTTGATCCATGGAAGTGGTAGCGGCCAAAAGCGTTGCTGCTGCCGCAACTGCTCTTTCTCCTGTGGCGGGTTCAACTGCGAGCGACGCATAGGCAAGGCGCAATTTATCCCACAGCTGGTTACGCCACTCCGAGACCACCGGAGAGACTCCTTTTTCAGGAAATCTGTAATCAGTGCAGTTCAACCACCATGCCATTGGTATCCCGCTGAAAAGATCCTTGAAGGTGCCCACAGGACGATTGCCTAGGTGAAGTGAGAAGTGGTTCTCTGGGGAACTCCCTCGTGATTGGTTCACTCGCGCCCACACCCCCTTGATGCCTTGCGAGCGGTGCTGGTTCAATGCTTCCGCGGCGATGTCTTGGTAAGTGACCCCCCTGAGAGGATCAACTAATCCCACGGGAAGAGAAACTTCCACCTCCTCGAGAGGGAAACCTTCATGGTGACGGCGCTGCTGGAAAAGGCGGAGCACACACCATGGGCTTAGCCCCTCTTGGGTAATCTGGTTCTCGTAGGCTTCGGTAGAAGCTGACAGTGGAACAGCTTGTGCGATCAGTTCCGCCATGGCTTGGTGGTTCCCATGGCCGGAACCAACGCGGTGGTTGGAGATGACAACGTGAGGCCGTTCCTGACGAAGGATGCGAACCAGATCTTCAAGCGCCTTGGCATGGTTCCAAAAGCGCCAAGTCTCCTCAGCGGTCTTGGAGAATCCGAAGTCTTTCTGGTTGAGGCAATAGATATTGTGTGTTCCCACCAACCGGGCTGCTTCGAGAGTTTCATATGAACGGATCACCCCGAGCTGTTCATAAAGCTCCGGTCCAGTTTCGTTCTGGCCTCCCTCGCCCCAGTTGGCCAGTACAATGGAGGTCTGAACACCAAACCGGCGATTGTAGTAGGCGAGCGTCTCGCTGTCCTCATCGTCAGGATGCGCCGCTATACACATCAATCGAAGTGGAATGGCCACTTCCAGAAGGGTTTGCAGGGAGGCCACAATCCCCTGATCGGGAATCACCTTGGGAGAACCGGTGGCCTCCGTGTATGCCAGAGATGGAGCGAAGCCTAGTAGACAAAGGAAAAAGGCTCCCCGGATGGATGCCAACCACCAAAACCAGTAGTCTTTCCACATGCTGTCGACTCTATCACGGAACCCCTTTCCCGGCAGCAAGAACACAGAGGATATCCTCTGGCCGTTCCTCATTTTCCTGTATCCTCTCATCTTCTGGGTACCGGGATATGACAGTTTCCATGAACCCAAGTGGTTATTTCTGACCGCCTATGTGGGATTGCTTCTGCTTTTGAGAGTTCGATCTGGTGAGATCATCAGCACGGATTTAGCCCCCCTTGCCCTCCCCTTGTTAGCGTGTATGGGCGCCACCTTCATCTCGCTGCGTTGGATGGCGGGTGACTGTTGGGTCGCCTTTGCTTTGTGGCTCCGTCTACCTTTAGTCTTCCTGCTGCTTCACCTTCTGGTTTCCTGGCTTCGTTCAAAACCGGAAGTGGAGAGAGGTAAGGTGAGTAGATTCCTCTTACTGATGACAGTAGGAGGTGGCTGCCCTGTAGCTCTTTTCGCCATTTTTCAGGATTGGAAACTTTTCGGTTGGGGGTGGGGACATGTCTCCGACTGGCGTTTCAATCTCAACTCGACCCTGGGGAATCCGAATGAGGTGGGAGGCTACATCTGTTACCTGATGCCGGTGGTCCTAGCGCGCTGGTTCACGCTGCCTCCATATAAAAACTCCTCACTGTTCTGGTGGGGTCTATTAGGACTCTTCCTCCTGTATGGGCTGACAACTGTCTTCACAGTGGGAGCCTGGTTGGGTCTCTTTATAGTGCTCCCTTTATCGGTGGTGGTGATTCCTGGGTTGAGTGGGAAGCGCTGGAAGTGTTTAGGACTCGCGGCTAGCCTTTCCGCCCTGTTGTTCGGACTCCTGCAGTTATCTCTTTCAGAATCATTCCGCTTGGCTTCGAGAACCACGCTTTTCATGGGTGCGATCACACTTCTCATCTTCACAGCCTACCTGATCACCCGTTGGCTTCTTCCTGAAATTCAATGGCGTGCTACCTTGGCAGTAGCAGGATTACTGGTTGTATGGGGTATCTTGCTTCCGCCATGGGGAATACCCAACCACCCTGATGGATTGGTCTCCGAGGCCCTGGCTTCACCACGCTGGAAGGGGGGTTTCGGCGCGCGGCGTTTCATCTGGACCACCACCG
>CAZORO010000578.1:0-3620 GCA_964581845.1 uncultured bacterium | reverse complement strand
AGCGGCGGTATTGTTGTACCTGTTCCATGACAGGTATTCCGAATTGATCGAGAATCTCAAGAAGCTATCCTGAGGACCGGTGTCATGGAATCCCCCTCGGAGGAAAAGAAACACGTGGTCCCTATATCCCCGGTTGAGTTCCAACGGTGGATCGAGCCACTGCTGGGTCTGGCCGGGGGATACGCCTACTCGATCGTAAGGAACCGGGAGGATGCGGAGGACGCTGTCCAGGAGGCCGCCCTTAAAGCTTTCAAAGCTGTTGGGCGGTTTAACCGTTCCATGAGTTTCAAGGGATGGTGGTTCGCAATCATCCGTAACTCTTGTATCGACCTTCTTCGAGGAAAAAACTCACGGACACCCGGTTGCGGGGTAGAACCCGATGAGCTTGCCTGCGAGGGACAACATGTTCGGGAGCAAATGGAACGTGGAGAGGAACTCATCTGGGCCATGAGTCAGCTGACACCTCTGCAAAGAGAGATTCTCGAACTTCGCTATTTCGGAGACTGCTCATACGAGGAGATCGCTACCGCTTTGAGTATTCCCAAAGGGACTGTGATGTCACGGCTTCATCAGGCACGGCAAGCGCTGGCTATGGTTTACCAAGGAGTGGAGAAATGAAACCTATCGATCCCAGTGAAATTTCCACCCTATTGGATGGAGAGCTTTCTAAGGAAAGAGAGGAACAAGTGCGCCGTGCCATCGCGGAGGATCCTGTTCTCCAGCGTGAGTATGAGCTTCTCGCTGGACTACACACCGAGTGGTTGGCAAAAGCACGCGAAGCCAGATTCTGTCCCGATGTAGCCATACCAGTGGAGCGTAACGCGATTCCGTTCTCACTTTCCTTCTTTACATGCATGGTCCTGATTCTTCGTATAACGGCGAAAACCGTATCCCCCATCGCCGCGTGGAGTCTGGAACTGGCTGCCTTGGTGCTGATCCTGACTTGGGTTCTAAGAAATCTGGTGCCAGCCTGTGAATCAGAACCTCGGATGATTTCCTAACAATCCTCTATGTCGCGTAACGGCAGCCTTAAAGGATGAAAAATGACCATCGCGTCGAATCGCCTAGGGTTAAAACCCTAGGCTACATTTAAAAAGTCCACTCGAAGTGGACTGTTCTATACAAGTCGAGCGGAAGACCTGGAGGCAGGGGGAACTCATAGTATTCTGTGACCATCTCACACATGGTACTTGACACGCCTATCATTCTGTGAGAGTCTCACAGAAAAGGGTGGAGGTGTGCTGAGATGCCTGATTTGCGAGAGAGCGAACTCGAGGCAGGGTCTTGTGGGAACAGGGAAGGCCCCTCAAGCCCTCGGAGATCCAGGAGCAATTCCCCTGGGAGATCGATAACGGTACCCTGCGTTCGACCCTTACCTGCCTGATGGAAAAGGGTCTGGTGACACGCCACAAGAAGGGCAAAGCCTTCCTGTACCAGCCCAAAACTGACCACACCACGCTGCTCAAGACTCTTGCTGGACGGCTTGCGCGGGTCTTTGCCCAAGGCTCCACTGCCGGTCTGATCGCACGTCTCATCGAGGCGGAGGATCTTTCCGAGGAAGAGGTCCACGAACTGCGCCGTCTTACCCAGGCAAAAGCCAAAGCATCCCGGAAAGGAGGCCTGAAAAGATGAGCCTTCCTTTGTCGCATTACCTGATCAACCTTCCATTGCCGTTGGAGTTCCTTCTCAAGACCTCCTTGGTGCTCCTATTCGCCTGGCTGCTTCATTTCACCATCCGCCGCGCCAATCCGCGCTTGAGAATGCTTCTGTGGCGATTAGCCGTGTGTGTTCTGTTACTTTTGCCGATCGCCATCATGTTTACGCCACCACTCAAGGTCACGCAGATCCCGATGGAGACCGGGATGGTGGTTCCCTTCCCATCGATGGAGATGTCGGCATCGAGTTCAGTGATCATCCCTCAAGAGAACATTCCGCCGGTGTCTGAATCTTTTGAGCAAAGTTTAACCGCCGAACCTCAGCACTCCACCTGGAATTGGCCGCTTCTCATCGGAACCGCGTATGTCGTGGCCGTATGCTTCATCCTGATCAAGATGCTGAATGGACTTCACCTCATCCGCAGGGTGGTGAGATCTTCCGTGCCTCCCGGACCGCGAGAAGCCGATATTCTGCTCCAGACAGCGCATTCAATTGGATGGACATGACCTATCCGTCTGTGTGTGAACGATTCAATGCAGTCGCCGTTCCTCACTGGCATCTTGCATCCACGGATCGTACTCCCGCAACGGATGACGCGGGATGATTTTGCCGAGGACCTGCCCGCCATCTTCGCCCATGAGATCGCGCATATCCGCAGCCATGACCTGTTGTGGATGCTGCTAATCCGTCTGGAGGGAGCGCTGTTGTGGTTTCATCCCCTCATGTGGAGGATCAGTACAACACACATGGCCGCCTGCGAAGAGGCTTGCGATGCCCTGGCTGCTGGTTTTGTAGGAAACACCGAAGCCTATGCCGAAACCCTCTCGCGTGTCGCCCTTGCATCGGTCAAGCCGCTCAGACTTGTAGCAGGAATTCCCATGGCACGATCCACGAAGGTGCTGTGGCGGTTGGATGCGCTGAAGCGGGGTATGCCTGTTGGACCACTGGCTTGGAGATGGGTAATGGCCAGTGCCGTAATTGCGGCATTGGGGATGTGTGGAATTGGAGGGTTGCGGTTTGTGGAGGCGGAAAAAGGAAAAACAGGAGAGGAGCGGTTCAAGAGCCTCTACCGTTTGAAGGAAGGGCAACTTCTCAAAAGAATACCGCCTGGTATGACACTGTATGAAAATGGTGAACCTAATAGGATAACACGAACAAGCATCTACTACTGGAACCCCGCAGTGAGTATGGAGCATCTAAAATACAGTGGAAAGAACTACAATGGTGGATCAGCCAACATCTCCCAACTACTCTGTGATCTAGCCAATCTTGGGCGGTATGAGATCGAAGGAGATGAGGAATTGTTGGTCAATCGAGTTTCCGGAGACTGGGTGGTACGTTCATTCACAGACCAAGAGCCCCCCGATGAAAGGATCCAGACCTTTGAGAAGATCCTCCAGTCTGAGGTTGATGCATACATCCACATCAGGAAAAGGGAGGTCGAACGGGAAGTCATTATCGCAACCGGGAAGTATGAGTTCCATCCTCTTCGAAGCGATGATAAAGAGACTACGGTCTATGTGTTCTCTGAACCGGAAGCGCCTCCTGATTGGGGGAAATGGGAAGTATACGCAAGTGGAACAGACACACGCAATTTCTTAAAAAGTGCCGGCAGTTGGATGAACCAATGGATAATGGATGAGACAACCGATAATGAAACAGACAGATGTTTTAACTGGAAGGGATATTATTCCGCCCATCCAGATAAGCTCCAACGTCATCCGGAATGGGTCGATAGTGTCCTGGCCAATCTTACCAAACAGACCTCCATCCAATTCCGGAAAGAGAAGCGCATGGTGAATGTGTGGTTTGTGACACAGGGACAGTGACTAGGAGCTAGTTGAAAAAGGATATAGCAGTGGATTCCCGCCTTCGCGGGATTGACGAAATGTGTGGAATCTCTCGGCAAACGTCATTCCCGCGAAGGCGGGAATCCACTGTGCCACCGCATCATCGAGTTTTTC
>CAZORO010000577.1:0-3631 GCA_964581845.1 uncultured bacterium | reverse complement strand
ATCGATGGCCTCGAAACTCCCCTCACAACAAACACCTGAAACAACCTTGACCCGTCCTTTACATGTGTCCGACAGGCAACGGGTCACCACGGCACGTTCCGAGGCACGTAATGACATTACTTCCCCGGTGTGGCCATTGCAAACCAGCCCCATCATCCCTGGAAAAGAGGCTAACCAGTCAAAGTAGTCCCGCAAACCCTCCTCATCTATCGAGTAATCTTCCCGGAAAGGGCAAAGGGTGGCGGCGAAAACGCCGGACCATTCATGAAAAGGCATCACATATCTCCTAATAGGCTTACATTCCGTTATGCCACTCCATGGGGGGAGCCATTTGGTTATCCCCCATGTGGATTAATAAGAGTCATTTTCAACCAGGCAGCCTGAATGAGCTCAATAAAGAACCCAATCCTGAACCGCAACCACACCGGCTGGTTCACCGATCACCTCAATCTCACCCATACGGACCGGTACTCCATCCTCCGGTCCTCCGCTCTGCGCACCCGTGAAGGTGATCTGCACAAACCGCTTCTCGGGTTTGTTGGGGAGCGGGATAATGGTGGTCCCTCCCTGATAGGGAATTCCATCTCCAGTAGAGAAATCATTCTCGATGGTATCCATGTTGGTGGGACTATCGGTTGAAGAGGTGCGTACAATCCCATAACGTGGTAATGGCGAGATATCATTATCCATCGGGAAGATGCGGATCTCTTTTATCTTCACGGGTGTCGGGCCAGCATCAATGGTGAAGGAGAAAGGCACAAATCTCGGATTCAGGCGGGTGGTCAAGTTCCCATCCACCGCCTCGGCACCGCAACGGGAGTTCAATGGCCCGCCACCGATATCCCACAGGGTCTGCCCCTGATCCACTGGGTCAACCTGGTGGAGAACATGATTCACCACCATCTCATAGATCAGGATATTGTTGTCAAAACCATAACTGCCGGAAATCCTGAGATGGGTGGCTTGTGTGGGTGTGCAGGCAACACGGCGCCCATTGCCACCAGTAAATGGATTTTCTCCCCCCACTGTAGGATCCGGATCCGTGGGACGGGTGCTGCCCACATCTAACATACCGATCTGGGTAAAAGGTCCTGTCGCTGAGTTACCAGCTTCCACAATGATCTCATTTCCCAGCATGGCAATCTGGGTCCTGTATGCCCAATCACCATAAAAGGCCACTGAATGGACTTCTTGGGAGGCACCCAGGTCCACCACAAAGCTGGTCCGTGGTTGAGATTGCTGTGTAATGAAAAAACGCTCGTTGTAATCCAGGTCGAAGCCCTGGCCTTCCACATCACCTTCAGCACTCGGATCCACTGTCCCATCGGCCACTGAACCCACAACTACAGCCGCTGTGTTGATCGGTGACTCACTCACTGCCCTGTAGTCCAGCTCGCTCATACGGTACACCGGGCTGGCACCATCCCCACTGATACCCGAAGAGTTCTCTTTAAACTCAATCTGGAAAAAACGCTTTGTTGGCTGGTTTGTTAGCCGGACTTTAGGATGCGCCGCCTGACCGCCACCAATTCCTGCAGCCTCAAAGTCTTCCTCCTGAGTATCAAAAGTGTTTGGGTCATCGATTGTGGAGGTCCTGATGACCCCCAGACGCAATGTGGCATGGGTGTCATTGTCGCTGCAATGGAAACGGAATTCGTTGACTTGGGTGGGAATCCCCAGATCAAGGGTCAACTTGACATCCAGCCCCCAGAAAGTCCGGGTGTTGAACTTGCCATCCACGCAATCCACTGCGGCACGGCTGTTGTTGGGGCCGCCTCCAAAATCCAACGGTTGAAAGGCATCCCCTGGAGCGGCCTGGACAGGATCCATCCGGTGGATGGTTACACGCGGGTTGATTATCAGGTGATAGAGAAGAATGTTGTTGTCGAAACCTTGATCGCCCGAGATCCGCAGGAAAGAACAGGTGGTGGGTGTGCAGGGGATCACCCTTCCATTCCCACCTGTCCAGGGATTTTCCCCGCCAACCGTGGGGTCTGGATCGGTGGGACGGGTATGGCCAACATTAATCGAGCCGATCCAAGTGAATGGTCCAGTGGCTGAATCACCCGCCTCGACGGTGACATCATCACTGAACATGCTGATGGCGCCATCATACCAGGGCCTTCCATACATGGCCACGGAACGGATTTCCTGAAGACCCTCCAGGTCCACCACAAAGCTCACCCGGGTTCCTGGCCCCCCTTGAGCACCAATGAACAGCCGGGAAAGGTAATCATCATCGGTGGCACGAGCCTCGGTGTCACCCTCCGCCCCCGGATCCACAACTCCATTAGTGACCGAGCCAGGGACAACGAAATAGGCAGAAGCGGGTAAGGAGATCAAACCCATAATCACCAAGACAAGAAATCCAAAAGCCGATTCACGTTTCATTGACTTCCAGCCTCCCTCCAACCACTCGATTTTACATTGGCCCGTTCAATCGGGCTGTTCAATATGGGAAAACGATTACCTGAAAACCGCCAATAGAAACATCAAAAAAACCAATTTATTCAGGGAACTCTTCTACAGGCACTTTGCCTGTCTCCTCTCACATCGTCCAAATTCTCGTGAAACGTTTTCTCAGATATGGGCATATTGGCACCCCTGCAAAGAAATTTCAACTGGAATTTTCTGAAAACCAGATAAGCTCAATAAAAAAACATGTAAGTCTTGAATCCTCAGATGTTTATCAAATTATACATCGCTGCTGGCTGGGTTCTTTTATCATCTTCCACCGGCTGGTTATTTCATTCGTGAAAACATTACACGAACCAGCTAGGATGAACCTCCATCTTCTTTTACCCCGGACTCAGTGGTTTGACAGGCTGAGTATGTACCACCCCATTGTGGTGATGGAGTTATGACAGCATCCTTAAGAGCTGGCCAAAATGTGACCCCGAGCATCCAACGAAAACTTATGAGAAAACGTTATCATTTCTGGAACCTATTGGTATTCTTGTCTTTCAAGCTGGTTCGATCAAGATCAAATCCTTTGGATTCCATGGACACGGTGACAAAATTTTAGCATGATCCTCATTGGGATGAAACGTTTTCTCGTTTTTTTCTGATTTATTCAGGAACCACACCGAGTCAATAGGAGAGTTGGAGGAATCCTGATCATGGCCCATGAAGTGTTGGATCTATTTTGCCATTGGCTTCCAGCCAGGTATTGCGATCTGGTTGAAAGAAAGTGTACCCGCATCCCTTTTATGTGGGGGCGGGCCCGTGCCATGCCCGTGATGGTGGACCTGGATGTACGCCGGGCATTGATGTCGCGGTTTGAGGGTTACCGCCAGATTCCCTGCCTGACTTCTCCCCCCCTGGAGTTGTTGGCTGGTCCAGACAAGACTCCCGGTATGGCCCGTTGCGCCAACGAGGAGATGGCCAGGATCATAGAAAGCGACCGGGCTTCTTTCCCTGGATTTGTGGCAGCTCTGCCAATGAACAATCCCCAGGCCTTCATGGAGGAGGCGGAATATGCTGTCAAGGAACTGGGAGCCAGCGGAGTTCAGGTCTTTACCAGTGTAAATGGTTCGCCCCTGGACATGCCGGAGTACCTCCAGGTCTTCGAACTCATGGCCTCGCTCAGACGGCCGGTCTGGCTTCACCCAGCCAGAGGAATGAATCGTCC
>CAZORO010000576.1:1866-3631 GCA_964581845.1 uncultured bacterium | reverse complement strand
CAAAATCCCCCTTGACATGGATATCTGAGTCCTGTTGTCTGCTTCAGAATGAGTGCTATATTCTATGTTAGCTGCGTTTATGCAGCCACATTCCAATGGAGGAATACCATGAAACGTGTACGACTCATGACAGTGGTGTCGCTGATGGTGATCTTGACGCTGAGCGTGGCCATTATCGGATGCGGTGGCTCTGAACCCGCCAAGCCAGCACCGAAGGCTCCAGCTGCACCGGCCGCTGCTCCGGCTGCTCCAGCTGCTCCAGCTGCACCGGCCGCTGCTCCAGATGCTCCGGCTGCAGCTCCAGCTGCCCCAGCTGCTCCGGCCGAACCGGCAGCGCCAGCTCCAGCAGCGCCGGCTCCCGCAGCGCCAGCAGCTCCGGCTCCCGCCGAGCCACCGGCCAATAAGTAACTCAGATTGTGCCCCCAATGGGCAAGACTTCCGGGGATGAGGTTGTTATCTCATCCCCGGCATAGCTTTTTCCTGTCTTCCAGCATGTGAAAAAGGGCAGTCCAATAAGTAACGCCTCGTATGTTTGGACATTGGTGATTTCGCCAGGTCTGGCCGGGAAGCTTCGACATTAAAACAAGAGTTGGACCCCTTAATCGAATTGGGCTAGCATAGGGAGCTGTGATACAGGCTCCATCGAGCATTCGATTCATCCTCTTGGCTTTCGTTGGTATCCTTATCACGGATATCCCACCGGCGTGTTCTCATCGTGACCGGATGAAGGATATCGATCATCTGGCCTTCATCGAGTCCGCTACTAACTTCATCAACATCGAGGTTGTTTTACATTTCCATGAAATCCCATCCGAACAAACTCGGAAAGGACAGATGGACACCAATGGGGATGGAACGATCTCCTCTACCGAGTTGGATCAATATTACTCGGCGCTTGATAAAAAGCTCCTACACCGCTTTACCCTAAAGGTGGATGGGAAACCGATCCCTCTGGTCAGCCTGTACCGTCCCGAGGCCGACCTTTTAGGTAATAATAGAGTCCAGCAAACTCCCCATCTTCTTAAAATCTTTTTGACTGCAACTCTCCCGGTGGGAATTTCCAGCATGGCCTTGTTCCAGTTCGAGGACCGGAGCTTCTCCTCCATTCCAGGTCAATCACGCATGGAGGTCCGTGACACATATAGGGAATCTAGGGTGTATAGAACATCCTTCACCAGGAGAATCACTTTCCATCAACCAGCCGTAAGAAAAGACACCGGGTATCTGTTTCATCCCAACGCCTCAGTCTCAACCATCAAGGAGGAGTATCATGAAGATCCCAGTCCATAACCACATTTCAATAATCCTTCTGACATTCCTAGCCATGTTCTCAATGATCCAGCCTCTCGAGGCCTTTGGCGGAGAAATGGATACTCTCGGCCGTTTGGAAAAGATACAAACCACGATCACCACCGTGGCGCGGTTGGTTCAATCCGGCTTACCCGCCAACATGGGCGCGCTACTTGAGGGGGCTATCCGTAATCTCGGTACTCACATCGAGGAGATCAAGAAAATCCAAGACAAGGAACCCTCCGGCCCATCGGCGGCGAAGCAGATCGAAGATCATACCGAGTTGTGCCGCCAAGCTTTGAAAAGGTTCTTGGATGTAACCCAACAGCTTCCAGGGCTTGTCAAGACTTCCACCCAGGAGGAGCAAACCCATACTTTCGCTTTCACCCAGGGAAGGAATCTCGCCGTGCTTTGGTGTCAAGGTGATAAGAATGCACTCCCCAGCCTCGAGAGACTCCTTGTAGATTCCGTTTCG
>CAZORO010000576.1:0-1856 GCA_964581845.1 uncultured bacterium | reverse complement strand
CTAACATGCTCACCAGCACATGGGTTGGAGAGGGGCACCACTTATGCTTCCTCGAATTCACCGATTTGGGGCTGGGGGAACATCGTTACCATGTGGAGTTCAAGGGACCTTATCCTTGCTCACAGAATCTGATCATTCGTGTGGTTGAACCCAACAAGCTCAAGGTCCAAGTCGTGGAAGAACCGGGGAGGACTCCGGTCCCGTGCATGATTTCTCTCACCTCGCTCACCGACTTTACCCACCGTATCCCCCAAGAGGCACTGGACTTCGATGGCCATTTCGATGATGGCCCACGTATCCGTACCCTTATCCACTTGGGAGCGCCTTATTGGAAAGAGGTTACCGCCAGCTGTATCGATGGTGTGGGCACCTTCGAGGTCTATCCTGGTAAGTGGAGGCTGACAGTGGCCAAGGGGATCGAGTACACCCCTCATATCCAGGAGTTCGAATTGGGGGAGGACGATCTCACCGCGAAGACCGTGGTTTTGAAACGCTGGGTGGACTCCACCTCCCTGGGTTGGTACTCAGGAGATGGCCATGTCCACACCTTCCAGCAAACCGATGACCAGCGTAAGCGCCTCATGACATGGGCCAAAGCCAATGATATCCATGTCATCAACACAATGAAGATGGGGGACATAAGGAAAACATTCTTTGAGCATTCCGGTTTTGGAAAAGACTATCGTTACCAATCTGGCGAGACTGTCCTGGTGCCAGGCCAGGAATGCCCTCGTACCGCAGAAATAGGCCATGCTCAGGCCATCAATCTCCAAAGCGGGATGGTCCGGGACACGGACCACTATTATCTCTACGATCTGATGTTCGATGGAGCCCATACCCAAGGAGCTCTTGCGGGATACTGTCATGTGGGCTGGTTAGGATTCCATGTTGACCGGGACATGAGTCTGAATATCCCACGTGGGAAGGTTGATTTCCTGGAGGTTCTCCAGTTTTCACAGCTGAACCCGGAGGTTTGGTATGACTTCCTCAATCTCGGCTGTAAGGCAACCGCCTTTGCCGGAAGTGACATGCCATGGGGCGGTTCGATCGGTGAGGTTCGTGTCTACGCTTTCCTCGGAGAAGATGGATTTGACACGGACCGTTGGTTTGAGGCGGTGAAGAAGGGCCATACCTTTGTGAGCAATGGCCCCATGATTGACCTGAGAGTCAACAATGCCTTGCCAGGAGACGAGATTGATTTAGAGGACCCTGCAATAGTCTCCATACACGCACGTGCTTGGGGAGATCCTACGGTTGCCCCTCCAAAGAATCTGGAGGTGGTTGTTCAAGGAGAGGTCCTTCGCGCCGCCACTTCCGCACTCATGGAGATCACCTCGCCACTCGAGGTGAGTTTCAATCTACCTGTTAAAAATGGAGTTTGGATCGCGGCACGGGCATTCGCGCCAAACGGGGCCGTCGCTCACACCTCTCCGATCTATGTCACTATCGGTGGTAAGGGATTCGCCAAGTGGAATGACATGGAAAGCCTTCTCGCCAAGCGTAGACAAAACCTCCAGGAGATCAAGGAACTGGTCTCCTCCGAGAAGGTTGCGAATCCCACAGGGCCGATTTCAATACAAGGGGATGCACTCCTCGAAAGAGTGGGTATTGCAAGTTGTTTTTATGATAATCTTGAGAAGGAGGCCGCCGGAAAAACAAACCATTGACTCCGGCAGGATGCCCTATCCGGAGTTGTGAGCCGGGGACAAGGCAACCGATTTTTGTTTAATGTACCTCCGGTGGAATGCAACTCCGCCAGAGGGGTTCCGTCCAGCAGTGCGACTGCTGGGCGAGCTGATATTGTGTGAGCTGGATGAGGGGTTATTTTCAAGACCGTTCAGGCTTCATTGCTCCTG
>CAZORO010000575.1:0-3647 GCA_964581845.1 uncultured bacterium | reverse complement strand
AGTTCCCTGACTTGAAATGAGAGTAAAGGGATTCCATCATCCTAAGAGAGGTTTGAACGGTCCAGAAATTTCCATTCCGCCCCCCAACCCTCCCCCGCAAGGAGAGAGGGGGAGGGTTGGGGGGGGAATGGAAGGTATAAGTTTCTTTAGAGGAGAGTGATGATGGTCGAAATCAAGGATGCGGTCAGAGCCCTTGCGGAGAGAGCACGTGCGGCCGCGCGTGTTGCACGCCGTCTTCCCACGGGTGAGAAGAACGCGGTTCTGTTGGATTGTGCCAAACGGATCGAGGAGGGCATCGAGGACCTGCGCAAGGAGAACCAGATTGACCTGGAGGCAGGACGCAAAGCGGGACTTTCTTCCGCCATGCTGGACCGCCTGAGCCTTTCTGACAAAACGGTCAAGTCGATGACCGGGGGATTACGCGAGGTGGCGGCTCTTCCTGATCCCGTGGGCGAGATCACTCATGCCTGGCGGCGTCCCAATGGATTGGAAATCGCCAAGATGCAGGTACCTTTGGGAGTCGTTGCCATCATCTACGAGTCACGTCCCAATGTAACCATCGATGCCGCCGCGCTCTGTTTCAAGGCAGGAAATTCCACATTACTACGTGGAGGATCCGAGGCTTTTCATTCCAACCGTGCCCTGGCTGGGGTGTTCCGCAAGGCTTGCGAAGCCAAAGGAATCACACCGGATGTAGTTCAAACCCTCGAAACCACTGACCGGACAGCGGTTGGTGCGATGCTGAAACTTAACGATCTCATCGATGTGGTGATTCCACGTGGAGGCAGGAGCCTGATCGAACGGGTCGTTGAGGAGTCACGCATACCAGTCATCAAGCATTATGACGGCATCTGTCATGTTTATGTGGACAGCGGTGCTGATCTTGATATGGCCGATACGATTGTTTTCAACGCCAAGGTACAGCGTCCGGGTGTATGCAATGCCATGGAGACACTGCTGGTGCATGAGGATGAAGCCAATGCCTTTCTTCCCAAGTGTCTCAAGCACCTGGCGGAGGCCAAGGTAGGGTTGCGCGGTACGGACCGTGTCCGTAAAGCGGTAGAGGGAACAGGGGTTCAAGTAGGACCAGTCACCGAGGAAGACTGGAGAACCGAGTACCTCGATCTGATCTTGAGCATCGATGTGGTCCCCTCCATCGAGGCCGCAATCGATCACATCGAGAAATATGGCTCCCACCACACCGACACGATCGTGACCCGTTCCTGGGAGAGAGGACGCCTTTTCCAAAGAGAGGTTGACTCCGCTACAGTGCTCGTGAATGCCTCGACCCGCTTTTCGGATGGCCAGCAATTTGGACTGGGAGCAGAGATCGGTATCAGCACGGATAAGCTGCACGTTCGGGGTCCGATGGGATTGGCGGACTTGGTGTGTAGTAAGTATGTGGTTTCGGGAGATGGACAGATCCGGGTGTAAGAGACAATTTACCAAGAGGAACCTTGTGTGGCCCGGAATGCTTCAATACAATATCACCTTTGCATGTATCCAAGGATGAGTCTCAGGAAAAAACGAGGAGGAAATTCAGCATGACAGTCAGCGATCGGATGGCATGGCTCAAGGGAGCGGGAGCGGAATGCAAGAAGGAGGTTCCCGCGCCGGAACGAGCCTACCGAATGGTCCTCCTTGGAGCACCCGGAGTGGGTAAAGGAACACAAGCCGAGCTTTTATGCGAAAGGCTGAAGACTTGTCACCTGTCCACAGGTGATGTTTTCCGTGCGGCACGTTCCATGGCGGATGGAGAGCTCAGCCCAGCCATGGAGTCAGCCTTAAGCTATATGAAGAGGGGCGCTTTAGTACCGGATGAGACCGTAATCGATATGGTCCGCGAGCGGATCATGTGCCTCAAATGCGACTATGGCTTCCTGCTGGATGGCTTCCCAAGGACAGTCCAACAAGCAGAAGCTTTGGATGACATTCTAAAAGTACATGGACTTGAGCTGGATGCGGTCCTTAATTACGACCTCCCCATGGAACAGGTGATCGCGCGTTTAAGCGGGCGGCGCACTTGCCGTGGCTGCAAAACCACTTTCCATATCGTTTCAAAGCCTCCGCAAGTGGAAGGTGTCTGCGACAAATGCGGTGGAGAACTGTACCAGCGTGAGGATGACCAGCCGGAGTCGATACGTGTCCGTCTTCAAGCCTACAATGACAGCACCGCTCCCCTGGTGGATTACTATCAAGCCAAGGGGATCCTCAAAACCATCTCCGCCGAGGGTTCACCCGAGGAGATCTTCGAGCGGACAGCGGTGGAGCTGGGGGCATCTTGAAAAAAAGCTGGAACGGGACATCTTTCCGTTCCAGCCAGCCAGTCAACCGCATGAATTTCAAGGTCCGTTTAATGCTTCACGGTCTCACTCCATGACCTCAGCACATCCAGGATAGCTCTACATCCAACACCCTTTCCCGAAGGGTGAGGATTCCAAGAACGTGCTTTAAGGAACAGAGATCCCGCACGCCCGGAGGGCTGCAATAGGGGTGTGGGGGTTGTGGTTGGAATGGAGGTAGGAGTAGGGGTTTGTGTTTGTGCCGGAATGGTACCAATATAGCTGCTAGCAATCCGGAAGCCGATCCAACCGAGGCGGTACCCGGGGTTGTACCAGTAACGATTTGCCGACCTGACCCCTTTCAAGGTCTGAAACCAGGCTCCACCCCGCACACACCTCAAGATGAGATTGTCTCCCACTGTTTTGGAGGATTGTTCCATCCCCTCAATGAAATCACCTTCATAAGGATCATGGCACCACTCCCGTACATTGCCATGCATATCGTAAAGGCCAAAGGCGTTGGGCTTTTTCTGGTGTACCGCTTTGGCGAGGTTGGGGGAGTTGTTTCCACAGAACCACATGTATTGTGACGCCAGGCAGTTGGGATCACATCCATTGACACATCCGCCATCGCCGAAGCAGAAGGCTGCTTGGCTTCCCGCACGGCAGGCATACTCCCATTCCGCCTCAGTGGGGAGCCTGAAGACACCCTTACCCAAGGTATTCAGTTTTTCCAGGAAGCCATCATTCCCTTCGGCGTCATTTCCCGTGATATCATTCCAAGAAACATAGTAAACAGGATAGTTTGAACCCATGCCATGGCCGGAAGCTGGATTACTTCCCATAAGACCTTGCCATTGACCTTGAGTGATTTCAGTTTCACTCATCCAAAAACTAGAAACATGGACTGGACGTTGAGGCCCTTCATCCTTGTCCCTGCCAGCTTCATCAGCGGGAGAACCCATCAGGAAGGTACCTCCAGGAACCAAGACGAGGCGGATGGTTCCGCCTCGCGGGAGACTGACATTGATGAAGGGAAGGGTTGGAGTGGGCGAAGGAGTTAAGGTAGGTGTGGGTGTTTGATCGGGGGCTTGGGCCCAAGGACAGGATGAATCGAGTGTCTGAAGGTGAACCACGGTAAGAACCAAGATAAACAGTCGTAAGATTGGTTTCATTGGTTGCCCCCTCTCTCTACTCTCGTTACGTACATGCTGATAATATCTTAGAGATTACAGGAGTGATACTCAAGGTGGACCGTATTCCTTTCTACCCACTCATATTAAAAGAAAAGAGGTAGACAGTTTACTGCAATTCCTGCCGACTGATGATTCCTGTCGTAAGCCTTTTTCTGAGTCATTATCCCAT
>CAZORO010000574.1:0-3652 GCA_964581845.1 uncultured bacterium | reverse complement strand
GGTTTGACCAGATCATCCCAATCCTTGATCCCCTTGGGATTGCCCTTGCGCACCAGGAAAACAATGGTTGAGGTATAGGGGGCGCTATTCTGAGGGAGACGCGACTGCCAATTCTCCGGGATAAGCTCCCCATGACGGTGGAGTTGATCAACATCATAAGCCAGCGCAAGAGTCACCACATCGGCCTCCAGACCATCGATCACAGCACGGGCCTGTTTACCAGAACCGCCATGAGACTGCTCGATGGTGACATCCTCTCCTTTTTTCTCTTTCCAATACTTTACGAAAGCAGGATTGTATTCCTGGTAGAACTCCCGTGTGGGATCATAAGAGACATTCAAAAGCTGAACCTCCTGCGCGAGGGAGGAGATTGCGAAACCAACGATCAGGAGCATGACCGCGAATACTCGAGTAAGGTTTGAGATCTTCATATCTGGATTCTCCATTCATTCTCTTTGAAGGTCTTCGTTTCACACCCTTTTCACCTTCAGGGGGCTAGCTCCTTGAAAAGGCAGAGAGACCATTAGAATTTCCAGGTTGTCTGGACATACACATAATCCGCGTCATCCGCTCCCGCGCCCGCCACGGCGGTATCAGCGGCATATTGTCCCGCGAAGAAGCGGCAATACCCTATGTCGAACTCGGTCTTCCCGTTGAATTTATAAACAGCCCGTAGATCCAATTCATGCCCCGCGAAGCTGGAGACATCCGCGCCATTGGCATTACGGAACACCCGTTGCGAGGAATTGTACCAGGCATCTCTATCCTCCTCATCCAGCCAAAAGGCATGCCACTCGGTGAAGAGTTCAAGTTTCTTGGTTTGCTTCCAGGACACCTTGACCACCGCGTCGTGCATATTCTTCCAGCCAAAGAAATCGATGATTCCGAAAGGAGCATGGTTGGTGGGGAATAGCTGATCGAAGGAATTGTTCTTCCCGTCGTAAGGATCCTCATCGCCGGTGGCGAAGTTGTATTCAAAAGCCAGGCGGGGTTCGAGGGGATGGCACTTCCCGGTATACCCTACTTCCGCATGAGCAGCCCAAGCTTCCTGATCAAGATCCAATGACTTGCTGAAATAGGGAGACACCATATCCCGTGATGTCCCCCACTGGTAGACACCCTCGAAGTTCCAATCGATGTTGCCTTCATCGCCATCGATACGGGTTCCGGCGGTGTACTCCTCCAAAGGGATGGCATCGCTGTCACGGTAGATGAGGTACACATCCTGAAGACCATGGGGAAGGTTCTTGACCGTGGCATAAGCGCCCAAAAGGTTGTCATGATGGCTGGCATGATCCCAACCATTGGAGTCGATCAAAACCACATTCGCCGCGAACAGGTCGAGTTTGACATCATCCTTTTCATACATCAGACGTAGGGTGTCAAAGCTGCGTCCGGTATTGCTCCAACCGCTGTTACCAAGGAGACGCTTTTCGCCATAGGTGAGTTCCATACGTCCCGCCTGGAACCAGACCGGAGACTCACCGAGTTTGAGTTTGACCCACGCTTCATAAAAATCCGCTTCATTCTGATAGGAGTTGCGGTAGGTTCTATCGAGGGCATCGATATCGAGTTGATGCGATGCAAACTCGCGGGCATCCAGGAAGGTGATATGCCCCTGGATATACTTTGTGGGACGCAGGTCCAGGTTGAGTTTGAGTTGATTGATCAGATAGTTGTCATCGTTATCTGGTTGGTTCGGTTCGACCTCTGGACGATCATAGATTAAGTCGAAGTTCTGCTTGGATTCATACCTGAAGCGGTTGCTCCCAGTCACTTCAACCTTTTTAGGGACCTTCTTTTCCTTGTCCTCCTTCTCCAAACCCGGCTTCTTCCCTCCATACGCCGGGGTCACCTCCTGGGGGAACAACAGTTCCAGTTCCTGCTCGGGGGCAACCGGAGCAACCTGATGTCCTGAAATGCCCTCAAGAACCGATGAAGGAGCGCTATCTGCTCTTGATGGAACACAAGTCCAACACATTACAAGCACAAACATACACCTCATCATCACCAACCGGCTTCTCCGCATGATCCCAACTCCTCCGCTCAGTGGGACCTCCAGTTGTCCGGCCGGTCCTCATCTCCACATGCATAATCGCATGAACAAGCCCTCCACTTCTGTGGACGGGTACAAACCATTTAGCCTGCAAAGGGAAGCGCCATTGCCCTGAGACCCTACTTTCCATTCACCGGCTTCTTGTCGAAACGGACCTTCTCGGTCCGTTCGACCTGAACCACTTTGGAGTCGTGGATGGTAATCTCCACTGATCCATATCGAATCCCATGAAGTGCATTCAGAATTTCCCGTTCAATCTCCGAGTCTTCCTGTACACTTGCCGCTTGGGTCTCCACCATTGATCTCCTCCCTTAAAGATGATCTTCTCTATTGGATGAATAGACTAATTTCCACAGAAAAAGATCCCATTGATGGAATCTTAGTATCTCCTATTCTTAAGATAACTCAGCCTTTACCGGATTATTCAATTGTTTCTCAATCGATTTTATAGACTATAAAAGAACAATGTCAACCCCTTAATTTTATATAGTACACTATCAGATTCTGTCTCCAGACTGGAAGGCCCATGCCCTGGATCATCCTCTTACAGGGATTGGAAAGGGCCTTAAAAAAGGAATAGGTTGAACCTCTCTCCTATCGTAATCACCTCTATTGATTATAGATAGAACCCCATTCATCATTGAAAGACTAAGGATTGATGTGGCATTCTAAAGGAGAATGGTAAGATCTCACTAAGAATCCAGAGCCATTTTTCCGCAAGGAGTCATTTTCCAAAACGGGCTAAAGGTTTTTTACAAACGGTCAAAGTACCTGTCCCGGCCAGAAATCTGGAAAAAAAGGATTCTTCAGATTGACCGTTCTGTACGGTCTGATACAATGGTGTGGTTCAAATACATCAAGATTCGAGGGCTCCTCTCATGTGCCCGAATACTCAATTATCGCCTAAGTCGTATTCCTCCGCTTTCACGCTGATCGAGCTTTTGATTGTTATTGCCATTATCCTCATCTTGATAGCCATTGCCTTGCCCAATTTCCTGGAGGCTCAAATACGTGCCAAAGTGACTAATGCCGAATCAGAGATGCGCTCTATCAAAACTGCTCTCATCAGTTATGGGGTAGACCATCCCTTTTATCCGGCGGATATCATGGAACAGGGAATTTCGATCCCCGGCCCCGAACACGCCTGGACTCGTTCGATACAGGGCTGGAAGCAAATCACCACACCAGTGAAATACATGAAATCGGTTCCTCAGGATCGTTTCCTCTATGACTCGTACTGGACTCCCACCCGTCAAGCAGAGGTTTACTACCGTTACACGGCCATGGGTTGGAGGTGTGGGTGCGCTGGTGTGGGAATCAGCAAAGGCAAGTGTATTGTCCCAGCCAGTGTGCGAGGGAAGGTGTCATTCACTACCCCTTATGATCCATATGCAACATTTGCCGGAAGTTTCACAGTTCTTTCGGATGGACCAGACAGGACTTGGAACTTCGCGGAGTGGATTGTTCATAAAGAATACCGTACCTCCAGAGCTCTCTTGTACTCGCCCACCAATGGAACCACAAGCTCGGGGGACTTGGTGGTGTGGGGGCCATGACACGCTCACTTCTCAATTCGTTGGAGCCCACGGTTTGAGG
>CAZORO010000573.1:0-3653 GCA_964581845.1 uncultured bacterium | reverse complement strand
ACTGGTGCTTCACTTTTCGTCCGCCAACCGCCGCACTTTTCAGACGCCCTTCACACGGCGCGGTTCCGAGCTTGTCGAGTTCCCTGCGGATCGGCTGCAGGCTATGGGGAAACCGCTGGGGATCCGACTCCTTGAGCGTACCACGGTAGTCAACCCAGAAGTGAATGTTGCAAAGATCGAAACGGAGACCGGCAGCCTTCTGGCTTTCGGCCAAACGACTTAGACTGTGCAGCACATACCCTTCGGCGTTCATGAAATCACCGGATGGCCAAGAGCCGAAATTGTCGAAAATGGCATATGGCCGGTTGTGTTCACGCACGACACGGCGCATGCGGCTGCGGACATGGTCGACGAAGGCCTGCCGCGCTGCCCCGGCCTTGGCTACGCCGTACACCACTTCCATGCACGAGAACGTCTCGCCCGGCACCAACTGGACTCCCGGATACTGGCGCAACAGGATTTTACCGCCAGCGCCTTCCGCTGCGCCCGCCGGATGCGCCAATGTGAGGAAGAACTCGCCGGAGGCGTAGGCCGGGAAGCCACGTTCCACGTGCGTGCTTCCGCTCAGCGGAAAATCGCGCGGTGCGGGGACTGAGTACGTGCCACCGGCAGGCTTGTCGGCGCCCGGCGCACCGGCCGTGTCATAGCGTCCGAGGCGCACGTTAAGCAGGCGATCCCACGGGGTGTTGCCGTCGTTCGTGATCGTTACGAATTTCCGCAGCACCGGGTCCTTGGCGTTCCAGCGATAGGCGACCTGGACCGCAGCCTCCGGCTCCATGGCGTTCAGTTGTACCGTAAATTCCGCTGTCTCGCCCTGGCCTCTGACCTCCACATTTGTCACCTGGAGCCGCGGCATTGACAGCGGGCTGTCTGGCAAGCCGATGTCGAACTCCAACTCCGGACCGTTGCCCAAAGCTAGAGTCCGTCCTGTGAGACGGTTCTCCCAGGACTCGGCCCGCAAGCCTGCCGCCGTGTCGAGGCGGAACACAAAGGATGGCGACCAAAGTTCGATGCGCTTTTCCTGTTGCACCACGCGGCACGCCGGTTCTCCTCGAACCTGCGGCAGCCAGAAGCACGCGGACGCCAAGACAACTTCAACGCCCAACAACCGTCGACACATCATCATGGTCTTGTTCCTTTTCTACTGAACCAATCTGTCGGGGACCCGGGAGGGACAGTGCCCGGTGCAGCCGCCTCGGCCGTCAGCCAGCCTGTGCCTAGCCCGAATTTTTCACCCTAGGACTAGCTGAGGGCCGCCTTTCAAGGTATAAGTTGAGTGTTATCTTCGTCGCCAACACCAAGAAGGAACGACATTGTCGCAATCCGAAGCCCCCCCGGCACATCCACACTTGTCTTAAGGTTTCCATTCAGATAGCTCCGCATCAAGGTTCCGTCCCAAGTCTCAGCGACTTGCATCCAGGAGCCAAGGGGAACACTCCCTGGAGCAGTGTTCAGAGTACGATAGATCCGCCGATTGGGTGCAACATATACAGTCAGTTCGAAGTGCATGAATCCATCACCACTGATCATGAGACCTGGGTTCTGGCCATTACGGTTTACGGCCACTTGCTAATAATCCTCGGGATCGGGTTGGGAACGAAACCTTCTGTGTACCCAGGCTTCTGTGGTGAATCTATTCGGACGGTAATCCGTTTCGTTTGAGTTATATGAGGCCCAATCGTTTCCATCGAACTCCAGCGCGTATCCCGCTGGACCTGGGGTTTGGGCCATACAGATGGGCACTCTACAGCCCACGTACACCAATACATAAGTGAATCCTATCAACCATGGGTGGTGCAAGTGTGACAGTGGACGCATCGAGGAGTGACTCCTCTTTGAACCAAGAGACAAAACAGCAAGTCACTTTGAGTATAGCCCCTTCATTGTCGCAGGCAAACATCATCGAATAGCCGGACTGTATATGATCCAATCCGTTGAGTCGGAAGGCTCACGCGTGGAGGTAGATTCCCTTCCTGGTTTGCTTCCCATCTCAATGGTTCCTACAGGCACTCATAACGCGACTCTCCCCTCCGTAAAACCACATATTCAGCAAAAGCCTCCCGAAGATTCACTTCATAGCCGAAATTTCAACGTCTCCCCGATTGTACTTGTTCATCAGGTGACGGACCAGAAAAAAGTTCATCAACTCGACATCGTGGAGATGAAAACCGAACGATTCTATGAAGAGGGGGAAAGTCCACCTGATCTTCACTTGACCCTGGTCATTTTTCTCGGTTTGGCGCAGCATCGCGACCACATCCTGCCTTCAATTGTGGGGCGACTGGACGAAATCGAGGTAGAACTTCACAAACACTGGCAAACCGCCATCCGAACTGGAGCCACAACAACGGAGATGTGGAATACATAACCTGAAATCAGATCCAATCGGTATGAAGTGTTAACAAGCCGTCAGCGTACTGAAAAAAACGACATCAACACCCCTCTGGTATCAGTGAGTCGATAACAGCATCAAGACTAGAAGACTTCGATCAAGAATCTGGTCAATGTGTCGGTATCGTGCAATCCTAGGCCAATTTTTTCCCTGGAGAAGGTTTCAATGAAGGAAACATCCTTTTCCATCGACATGGTGGCAGAGTGGGACTGGCCAGTTACGATCAAGACCCCTGATCGACCGAAGAATTCTCCTTCCTTCACGGGTAGACCTTTGGTCGGAGATGAGAGATAGAACCGGTTATTCGGAATATCCTGAGGTAGAGGATTCAGCGATATGTAAGCCATCCGGTCGTCAATGTTCAACCACCGTTCGCTTCTGTATTGAACAATCTGACGCTCGAAACCAGGCGGGAGGCCAACGTAAACTGGGAACACTGGTTCAAGGTCGACACTGGAATCAGCATTAGCCCTTAACTGGGTGAGATAGATCGTCTTGTTCGATGGGAGGGAGTAGACAGTAATGAATTGCGTGACCGCGTTACCCCAATGTCTCTTGTAACTGAGACGCAGACCGCCGTTTTCCTCGGTAATAACAGGTTGTTCAATGGACAATTGTAATTCAGTCGACCCGTTAAAACATGCACGTTCGCATTTCAACTGTCTCTCTGGTTAAAACAAAGGTTCTTCTCCCATTGGTGTGGGTAGATTAGGAGGTTGAGTCACCCGCCAGCACGGGTATCGTAGAGGTTGAATAGACCAAACGGTACCAGGAGGCCAGCGGATGACAGACGAGAGTTTAGCACGATTGTTGGGGATTAAGGAGTGGAAGATAATAGGGGAGCCATTTTGCGTGGAAGAGAGTGGCCGTTCCTTTGCGATGGTGGAGATTGTACGCGAAAAAGGGGTGTACCAGTGCAGTTGTGGGCGGCGATTCACCATCTACTACGATGGAGAAGAGCGTGAGGTGAGAGACCTCTCATGGGGGAAATGGAATTTCTCTCTGCTATTCTTCCAAGTACGTGTTGATTGTCCGGAGTGTGGCGTGAAGACGGAACATTTGGACTGGTTGGTTCCTGGGAGCCGCTATAGAAAACGCTTTGCGATGTATGTGGCCCAATTGTGCCGTTTGGCCACGGTATCGGCAGTCGCGAAACACCTTGGATTGGACTGGAAGACAGTCAAACGCGCCGAAGAGCAAGACAAAGCCGTTCTGAAAGGGACCAAGTACCTGCTCTTGCGCAACTGGGACAATCTGAAGG
>CAZORO010000572.1:0-3659 GCA_964581845.1 uncultured bacterium | reverse complement strand
GGGTCAACCGTCCAGCCCATCGTGCTCCACTGGGAATGCTGGTATGACCATGGGAACAACATACCCCCCACTCAACTTGGTGGAGAGAGCCGCATTCTCATCGATCCGCCCCTTGAAATCTCACATGCCGAAAAGGCCCCCGTAATTGATGGGAAGCTGGATGATTGGTCCGCTCTTCCCTTTAAAGTGGAACAGCCCGGAGAGATCTGGCAGAACCCAAAAGCTTGGAAAGGCCCCCAGGACAGTTTTTTTGAGTTCGGAGTGATGGCCGACAGCGAATATCTCTATGCCGCTGTAAGGGTCAAGGATGATGAAAGGTGTTTCGATGGCTGGAGAATTTGGGAAGACATGGCCGGTTTGTGGGTGGATCCCAGCGCGGGGGATGGAAACAAGAAGGAGAACACGGTTTTCGCCATTGTCACCGGGCCAGAGGTGAGCCCGGAACAGGCGGCCGAGGCAGGTCAGGAGAAGGTCCCGGAGGGGGTCAAGTCATGCAGCTTGGCAACTTCCGATGGATTCGAGGCGGAGTTTGCGATTCCAGTCGCCATCCTGAAGAAGCAGCAAGGAGAAGACTGGAAACAGGTGCGTCTGAACTTTGGTATCCGCGATCATGACCGTGGAGATGAACGCGACGGGTTGACAGTTCTCATGTGGCGTCCCAGATGGAATCGTCCTTTCAGCTATCCTGAATCCGGGGTTTTCCTGAGATCAGCGGAGCGCTAACCGCATTCAGTACCATGAGTGGCTCCTCCCTTCACAGCGTGGGGCCTTATAACTATCCTCTCTTTCAATCTTTTTTAATTGGCGGTTTCTCTATGTCAATCCATTCTCACAGTGGTAGTTTTCGTGGTTTCCGGAGAATCCTCGGAGGATTATCTTCTTCCCTCATCTTCCTCATTGTTCAAATGATGTTCCTTACTGTCCCCGCGATGGCTGGAGTGGTGATCAATGAGATTCATTACGACCCAGGTGATAATACCCTCAAAACGGAATATATCGAGCTGGTCAACACAGGCTCCGAAGAGGTAGATCTTTCGGATTGGTCCCTCTCCAATGCGGTCAACTTCACATTTCCCCACGGGACACAGCTCGCGATGGGGGGTTACCTTTGCATCGTTCAAAACCCGGATGCTTTCTTTGCGGCGTATACTGTTGTTCCCCAGGGGCCTTATACGGGACAGCTGTCCAATGATGGAGAAGTTCTTGAGCTCCATGATGCCACTGGAGGGCTTCAAGACGAGGTTGAGTACCAGGTGAAGTTTCCCTGGCCGCTGGGTTGTGCGGGTGGCGGAGATTCGATGTCGCTTATCCATCCTACCCTTGATAATAACCTGGGTGGGAGTTGGCGCGCGGCGGATCCAACTCCCGGAGCCGCCAATGCGAATTTCTCTTTGCTCGCCCCCCCACAAATCCGTCAGGTCAAACACACACCTCAGCAGCCCAAATCTGGTGAACCGATCGTCATTACGGCCAAGGTAAGCGATCCAGAGGGTGTCCAATCCGTCAAGGTGCTCTATCAGGTGGTTCACCCGGGGAACTACATCCCCGCCGAGAATCCACTAACTCACAACCAGTTATTATCCAACGCGGCCCAAGCCAGATCTCCCTTTGCGGCTTTCGATGATGCCGCGAACTGGACTGAGGTGCTAATGAGTGATGATGGCACAGGCGCGGATGAGAAGTTTGGAGATGGAATCTACGCGGGGATCATTCCCGGACAGGCCAATAGAACCTTGGTGCGTTACCGCATCGAAGCGGAGGATGCCGGCACCCCAAGTTCCTTGGTGCGTGTGCCTTACGCCGATGATCCTTCCCTTAACTTCGCCTGCTTTGTCTATAATGGTGTCCCCCCATATGTCCCCACAGACAGGACCGTCCAGCCCCAGGGTCTGGGGTATGTTTATAGCGCGACGGTCATGACCTCACTCCCGGTCTACATGCTGATCACCCGGGCAACGGATATGACCGAGTGTATTGCTTACAATTCCAGCCTTCAGATTGATAAGTCCAACAAGGCGGCAAGGAGCTGCTTCAACTGGGAGGGAACCTTTATTTATGACGGAGTGGTATATGACCATATCCACTACCGTTTGCGGGGTTACAACCAGCGCTACCAACTCCAACAAAAACGCAACATGCGTTTCCGTTTCAATGAAGGGCACTACTTCCAGGCCAAGGACCAAAAGGGCCGCGAATACCCGACAAAATGGCGTACCTTGAATACTTGCAAGATGTTTGGTCCTCGAAATGATGGTAATTACGGGGTAGTGGAAACCATAGATTATTTCCTGTTTAACCTGGTGGGCGTCCCCGCTCCCTTTATCCACACCTTTCATTTCCGTGTGATCGATGGTGTAGAGGAAGCACCCACTGGTCCGGGTGGCCAATACAACGGTGATTTCTGGGGAATGGCGCTGGCCATGGAGGATTATGACTCGCGGTTTTTGGAGGCCCATGGGCTCCCCAAAGGAAATCTCTACAAGCTCAAGGATGGGGAAACCCGGGGTGTGGAGCAGAAGCGCTACCAGGCACCGGATGCGGTCTCTAATGCAGCCGACTACAACAACATCATGGCCAACCTGCATCACTCCAAAAGTGAATCATGGTTAACAACGAATGTCGATTATGACCAATGGTATCTCTATGAAACAGTCCAACAGGCAATCCGCCACTACGATATTGGAATGTACCCCGAGCAGGAGAACCGGTATGCCCCGGTTGACACGGAGGCGGGGAAGAATCTGACCTGGTACTTCAAGCCCACTCCTGGAAGTACTTATGGCAAGTTGTGGCATCTTCCCTGGGACACCGAGCAAAGCTGGGGTCCCAATGGAGCCCATCAAGGCTGGGACATGGCGCTGGTGGCGATGATTGATCCAACGGTCACTGATGGAAAGGCCGCGTTGAATTACACCGGAGGAAAGAATGTCAAGGAGAACCTTTACCTTGGCTACCGGAACACCCTCAGGGATTTCCGTGATCTGATCTGGAACGAGGAAACCCTCAATCCAATGATCGACCGTTTCGCTGAGGTCGTCCGGGACTTTGTTCCCGCTGACCGTGACCGCTGGAAGGATCATCCCCTGACGGGAACCGCCAAGAGCGATTTCGGTTCGCTGGAGGATATTGTCACGGATATGAAGACCTTCGCGTTTGTCGGCGGAACACATTGGCCGGTGGCCGACCGGCCTCTCACATCGATGGTGGCCCCTGGTGGACGTGCAGTGGAACTGGATGCGCGGGCCTCCTATGGTAACGATGGCACCAGCATTCCTGACAAGCCCACGATCACCGCCAAGAAGGAAACTGAGTTTCCAATCAATGACCTGGTTTTCCAGACCTCGGAGTTCTCGGATCCTCAAGGAGCGGATACCTTCGGTGCGTTGAAGTGGAGAGTCGCGGAAGTAACCGATCCCACCGCCCCCGCTTATGACCCCGAGGCAGACCCCCTGTATGAATGGAATGCCACCTGGACATCGGAGGAGATCACGCCCTTCACCAATCAGATGCGCATCCCCCCCAGTGCGGTCATCCCCGGTCATGCTTACCGGGTGCGAGTCAAGATGAAGGACAACACGGGCCGCTGGGGACACTGGTCGGATCCCATCCAGTTCATTCCCAAGCTGACCACCACCGCGGCGGCAGGAGATATCATCATC
>CAZORO010000571.1:0-3665 GCA_964581845.1 uncultured bacterium | reverse complement strand
ACCGTCAAAGTCATTGTTTCTATTGCATTCATGATAGATGCTATCATAACGAAACAACGGGCGGTAACGGAAGAGAGATGGAAATCGAGGGGGTAATGGGAAAACCTGGAGGACTGGCTCGCAAATCACTGGCTGACTACCAGCGCGGAGTTGACTTGGTTGAGGCGGGTCATTACAGCTTGGCGGTGAGTCCTCTCGAGAACTGCATTTACCTGGAGGAGGACTTCATTGAGGCCCGGCTTTTACTGGTACGTATCTTCAGGCGTTTGGGCCGATACACTGAAGCTCTCCCCCTGATTCGTAGTTCCATGGAGGGGCACGGTGGGGAGAATGAGTTGCTGCTCGAAGCGGTGCCGGTTGGGCTGTTCGGTGGGCAGCCTTCCCTGGCTCTGCGCTCCGCCTGGAGGGTCTGGGAGCATCTCCCTGTTTTGGGACAGCGGAGTGCCGTGGTGCCTCCGGCAATGGGGGCTTTACGGGAACCGATATCGGCTGACGAATTCGATCTGCGCTATTGGATGGTTTTGATCTCACTTTTTGAGGAAGGTCCGCGTGCGGCGCATAAAGTGGTTCGTTCCTGCCTGGACCGGCACCCCTATTGGCTGAAGGGGCATTTCCTATGGGCCGGAATTCTTGAACTCCTGGGAGATTTCGCCCGTGCCGAAGATGTCTACACCCGGATATTGGAGATCGATCCCAATCAGTCTCAGCCGTTCGAGGCTTTGAGACGATTATGGCGTGGCGCCACGATGGAGAGGAATCCATTCCGCGATGAATATATTGGCCTTTTTGTCACCGAGGGGAAAAGGCTGCTACAGGAAGATCCCTCAGAGTCTATCGCCCAGGCCATTGAGTGTTGGATCTGTTTATTCCCTGGTGCGGATGAACTGATCAGACTCCTTGTCAATGTGCTTGTAACCATGGGACAACACCCCAGAGCCCTGGAGGTGATTGACCGGATTCCCACCCAGAGCCTGACCTTGGATTTACTTTGTCTCAAGGCCGAGGTGTTGGAAAGCGCGGGAGAAACTACCGAAGCGGCGGCATTGTTTCATGCAATTTTAGCCCAGGACCCGGGTCAGAAACTTGCGTGCGAGGGAATCGCCAGGCTGGGCACGGTTTTGGAGAACTGGCAACAAGTGGTTCGGGGAATCGAAAGAGCCTTGGAACACTCTCCTCAAGATCCCAACTTGTGGTTCACTAAGGCCTTGCTCTTGAAACAACATGGCAGCCGGAGTGAGATGGTGGCGGCCTTGGAAGAGGCGGTCTGTCTCGATCCACGTCACAAAGGGGCCCTTTATGCCCTGGGAATGGAACGTCTCCATCAAAGGCGCGCCGAGGAAGCGGTGCTTCTTTTCGGCGACTTGGTTGTACTGGATCCACAAAACCAGGACGGGTGGCGCAACCTGGCTATCGCGCAGACCCAAGCACGGCAATGGGAGGATGCGCTGGATACCTGGCGGCGGCTCCTGAAGCTCGCTCCCGGAGATCCTCAAGCCAATGGGAATATCCAGCGGTTGGAACAGTTTCTATTTCAATGTACAGATGTTGATCAACAACAAAAAGAGAGGAATATCTGAGAAACGATGACTGTTCATCCATTATTGATTATCGGTGTGGTCCTGCTGCTGCTGGGATGGCTGGCCATCCCCTTGGCGGTCACTCTTTCGGGGGGATTTGTGGGCCTGATGGGGGGAGTCCTTCTGATTGATTTCGTGTCGATGAACTACCCATCTCAACAGATTCCCGACTGGGCTTATCCTGTCGCGGCGGCGGTTCTGGCCCTGCTGGGGGCCATGATGGCGAAGAAGATTTTTGGCTGGTTGATTTTTGTGGGAGGGGTTTTTGGCGCGTTGGCGTTGAAGGTCCAGCTGGACTCGATCTATGGTTTGAGCGCGGAACTCGCCAAAGGACCCATTGGTGACTTTGCCACCACTCCATGGTTCACTCTGATTGTGGGCCTGGCGGGCGGAGCGCTTCTGAGTTTGCTCAGGAAATACCTATTGATCGTACTCTCGTCTCTTACCGGCGCGGTCTTGATCGCCCGGTATGGAGGATTGGAGGAGAAGGTGGTGATTCTCGCTTTAGTGGGACTCGGCTTCCAAACACTGTGCTGCACATTGAAGCCACGCAAGATGCTTCCAACTTTTTACCCCCCAGATGCTTCTCCCAATCGCACGCATTCGTGTGATGCAAGAATTGGTAGAGTAAAAGAAACCCCCTCGCCCGCTGGGAGAGAGGAAGGGGGTGAGGTCTTAAAACCTCTGTACCACCGGCCCTGCGAGGACTGGTTTTAAGGGTCGATCCAGAACCCGGCGTGCCGCGATCACCGCGAACCAGAAGGCCATGGCCAGGTCATCGTGTTTTTCCCAGCCCAGGCCATGGAATTGGTCGATCAGGTGCCCTACCAAACAGCGGCTGCGTTCATCTCCTGCGGGGAGAATCACCTTGCGGCGCTCGAATAAGGCAGCCAGCGAGGGAACTCCCTCTGTGAATGAACCCTTATTCCTGCTGCCTGTGGTGTGTCCCGCCACCGGAAGGTCCGAGCGATCCCGGAATTCTTGTTCGACCCAGTGCTGAAAAGCATTGGCCTCGATCACAATCAGGCGGGGCCGATAGCGGTTGCCAAGTTGGATCAATGAGGAAAGCAGGACATCGGGTGAAAACCCGCGTTCCATCCACAGATCCACCACACGCAGTCTCCCATCGGCCTCGATGGCCAGGGTCACCATCGCGCTGTAATCGGTATCTTTCTCCAAGGCATGGTGAGGGTCGCTGACCGAGGCCAGATCTATCCCTTGAACCACCGGGAGGGAGGGAGCAGGAACCTGTCCGAGAACCTGCTCCGGATCAAGACATCCCTCCAGCCACTCACGGCGGAAGAGCGCGGTGGATTCATCGATGACCAGATTCTGTTTTTCGCGGTTGAAATGAACCGTGCCGATCTCCTCCCGGTCGGCTACCAGACGTTCATAAGACCAGCGTTCGGGCATGAGAACCAGCCGGCGCCGTTCATCCAAGATGGCCCGGTCGATACGGTGCTTGTA
Organism: uncultured bacterium; assembly: GCA_964581845.1. GTDB lineage: Bacteria > Hinthialibacterota > Hinthialibacteria > OLB16 > OLB16 > OLB16. The sequence goes on along the minus strand of CAZORO010000571.1, from coordinate 621 downwards.
GGCGGGATTATTCATCAACCGGGAATAGAGGTCGTCATGGTGCTTACGGGTTCCCACCACCAGCATCCGCCCTTCCGCCTCGAGGACAGGAGTCAGTTCCGAAAGGAACCAGCGGTGGACACGGTCGCGTTGGGTACGGAAAAAGCAGATCTCGCTGTCGATGATGTCATCCGCGACGATCAGATCAGCGCGTAGTCCCGCGCAGGAACCCAGTACTGGCATGGCCAGGACGGTCGGTTCACGGACATTCCTCTCGCGTTCGAGGAAGAGAGAGTAACGATTCCAAGCACGGGGCTTTCCGGGACGGAGATCGCCATAGAGCGCATGGATCTTCCGGTTGGTTTCAATTTCCTCTCTCAGGGTGGTGATGAAACGGCTGGCGAGGTCGAGTGTCTTGCTGACGATTAGAATACGGATTTCAGGGCGCCGGACCATCTCCCAAAGTGGGAGAACGAAGGCATACAAGGTCGACTTGCCATGATCGCGCGGGGCGGCATGGAAGAAACGTGTTTCTTGGAAGTGACGAGTCCAATCTTGCTGCGCTTCCGGCATCCGCAGCCCCAGCAACAGGTCCGCGAATCGAATGGGGGATTCGCAATAAGCGCGGAGAAGGGAGTGGGA
>CAZORO010000570.1:0-3673 GCA_964581845.1 uncultured bacterium | reverse complement strand
ATACAGGCCGGATTCAAGGTCAAGGACCGCCAAACCGGTGAGAGCGGGAACATGGTTCGCATCCTTGGAAAGGACTTTTTCATAGCCAGCACGCGCCCCCAAACGGTTGGTGGCCTTGTCCGCGAGGAAAGCTTTGGAGTATTCCTGCTCTACGCTTAATTCAGCATTGTTGTCCGGAGCAGGTTCCTCAGTGGGAGGTTCCACTTTCGGAATCGGAAGTGGTGTTTTGAAGTAGGCCAGGGTGTCCCCTTCTTTTGATAGGATCTCAATAGTGCAGGTTGCGCTAGTGGGGTTGTCAAAGTGCACAGATACCGGAGTGTTTGGGGTAAGATCGATGCTCTGAAAGAAATGAGGCTTATCCTCCGGTTCCGCACTTTCAGGGATGATCAAGATCCGGGCGGATGGGAAGACAGCGGTGGCGATCACAGCGAGATCGAGTGTCTTGCCATCCCCGCCATGCTTGCTCTGAACAGCTATATCGCGGTTGGCATACTCAAAACCATCACCAAGCCCATGGACCGGATACCAATACTCATCCCAGGCCACCCTCTCATGAGGCTTGAGCAGGCCGTAGTCAGATTGCGTGAGCAGGGGACCGCTCTGCACTTCGATATACTGGCTGCCATCATCGGTAAGCGACTTCTGACTCATAATCCCATCACCGGATTGCCCCCAAGTCCAGGCCTTCTTTCCGGGTAACACCCGGTGATCCGCATACTGAACCACTCCATGATCCCGATCGACATCATAAGCGCCAAAGAAATCATAATTACACTGATACGCGAAGATCCCGTAAGGTCCCTCATAATTGCGCAACCAAGTTAGATCCTTGCCATCATTGATGGGCCAATGGAAAAAGTTCTTGCCACCATGGTCAGTACCCAGTGTCATCGGGAAAATAAAGCGTGTTCCAGGCAGACATGGAAAGGCAGTGCAATTCCAGAAATAGTAGGGATGTACCCCATCGGTGGGATTCTCAATACGGATTTTTTCATGCAGAAAAGACTTACCTGGATACAATGTCACTTGAACTGTCCAACGGGTGCGGAATATCTTTTCCGTATTGGAGATAAAAAGGGCCGCGGAACCATCCCTGTTCTCCCTGACAAGAGCATTCACCGGGGAAACCGCTGTTACCGTGTGAACATGAGGTCCGGTGTTCCATTCAACACCGCCTGAGATCCAAGCCCCACGCAAGCCGATCAATCCGGGCTTGATGACTTCATTCTTGTCGAACATCTCCTGGCCGGTGGTTTTATCGAGAACCGAATGGATGCGTCCCCCTAATTCAGGAAGACAGGTGACCTTGATAAACTCATTTTCTAGGAAAAGTGCTTTGTAATCCCTCGTCTCCTTGTGGCTTGAGAGAATGTCTTGCATGGAGTAGGGATAAATGATGGTGCCCTCGAGTTCCTCGAAACGCGGATTGACATCATCCGGCCCCCAGGGATAGGTGGAGATTGTGAGGGTTCCCTCCCAGGCATGGACGGAAGATGCTGTACTGGATGCCCCTATTGAGGAATTCAACAAAAATAGAATAGCGATGAAGAGCAGAACTTGGGTTATTACTCTCTGGCGGGTCACATTCACCGTTTCGTTCCTTTCATGAAACCGATTATTCAGTCATGTGGTACCAAGACCAGATTCTTGAAGGCCAGCCAGGATTGGATCTTGTGCATTTGGAGCACAATGTAACCGGGACGTATCGCGGTAAGATTACTCGTTTCGGCGCACTTGAGCCCGTTGACAAAGGTGATGGCATGATTGCCACGCACCGAGATTTGTAGTAATTCCCACTCGCCTGGGGTGATCGCCAAATCATTTCCGCGATCAAGGCCGTAGATACTTCCAGTCACCATATCAGAACCAGGCACATCCAGGATCTGTACTTCATTCCCGCGATCCATCATGCGTCCCGGCAGCCACCTGAAGAAGATACCTCCATTCGATGCCGGGCTGGTTTTGATCATGGCCCTTAGGTCGAAATCCTGGCAAATTTTTGCCATGTAGCCCAGGTACCCATTCGCCACCGAGCCTACAATGGCTCCATCCTTAACCTCCCAAACCGAGTCCCCTTTGATGATGGCCCAATCCACCAGGTTCTTGCCATTGAACATGATGATTCCATTTTCGGTATCTGGGAGTGGTTGGATTTTGAGGTTGCGGATTTCCAGGGGGAAACCGAGGTGTTGAAAACCGATGGCTCCCCGGCGGAGCGTGTAACGCAGGGATTCTTCCTTCGAGAGATCGAGGTCTTGAACAAGGATTTCGTTGATGTGGACCACGAGGTGGGGCCAGTCCATGTGGACACGGCAGATGTTCCACTCATCGAAGGGTTTGACCGCCACCTGTTTGGGCGCAACCCGCTCGAAGACCGCCCCCGCCACGAAAGGAGAGGGGGCACCCCCAGCGTTGTCCGCGATCTCGATTTCCTGGCCCGCGCGGAAGGCCCCATTACGTGGGGCATGTAGAAACAATCCCGACTCACACCAGTGGCCCATCTTGAAATCGAAACCGAGATCGAAATTTTCATAGTCTTCTCTAGTAAGGATGGCCGCGGGTTCATGGCCGCTCCATTGGCTGAGGAGGACTCCCTCCTTGAACACGAAGGAATCTTTGGATCCGCCGATCTGTTCCCATTGGGTGGGATCGGCCAGGAGGTCGTGGCTACCACCAGCGAAGCAATGTATCGTGAACAGGAAAGGTACGAGAAAGGTGAACCGCATTGAGTCAAGGTCCTCCAGTGAAGGATTGTGGGTGAGAGTTTTATCTATACAGGTTAGGGTATAGTAAAAAAAGGACTCCCGGCATGTCACACAAACGTGGCATGCCGGGAGACGCATCCCATGTGTTATTTCAAAACATTCTTCACAAGGAATTCATAGCTGATCTTGGCGGCCTCGAAGGGGCCCTCATCACAGCTATCCTGCTCATAGATGTACCATTCAACCCCTGCCTCATGGCCAGCGGCGAAGATATCCGGCCAGTTCAGTTCGCCTTTCCCGAGCGGAACAAACTTGCTCTTGCCTTCCTGCGGGTTGGAGATGTAATCCTTGGCGTGAATGGTCGGGCAACGTCCCTTGTACTTGCGCATGTACGCGGCTGGGTCCTGGTTGGCCGCATATACCCAGGCCACATCGAATTCCGCGAACAAGTGCTTGGGGTCCGTGGACTCCAGAAGAATGTCCTGCTTGGTACGTGGATCGCCCTCGTACTTCTCGAATTCCATGGTGTGGTTATGGAAGGTAAGTTTCATGCCCACCGAGCGCAACTTGGCGCCGAGGGTGTCGAGGCGTTTGGCTCCTTTGAGCCAGGCCTCCAGAGTATCTCTACAGTCCCCCATCATCCCGCCAGGGCCCACATACTCCACCCCGACTATCTTCCAGAACTTGACCTGGCCTTCAAAATCGTTTTCGAATCCCTCCACGCCCACATGAGCGGCCATGACCTTCAAACCGGCAGTATCGAGCGCCTCACGGATCTTTTCGACTTCCCCGATGTACCGCTCGATGAGGGGGAGGTTCGCCCGCAGGACGCCCGTCGCCCCCGTTCCCGGATCCGTTTCCATCTGCAGGGAGACTTCCACCCTCCCCCTGGAAACGGCGGCGCCAACCTGTTTCCGGACCTCCCCCTCCATGAGGGAAAGAGGCGCCGAAAGCCGGACCATCAGTTC
>CAZORO010000569.1:0-3676 GCA_964581845.1 uncultured bacterium | reverse complement strand
AGACAGAAAGGGCGCGGGAGAGGACTCCCGCGCCCAACACTTGAGTAGAGCAGAAACAGTTCAAGTAAACCTTATTGGTAGAGACTCCAATCGGAAACATTGGTTACCACTGATGAGCCGAAACGAGCACCCCAGCCTTGGCCAGGAGAAGAAGGATCGAGCTCGTAAGGAATCTCCGCATCGGGATCGGTGTTCTTGAAGATCGGAGTTCCGCGGGTAACCGCATTCAGATAACGCACCCGTTGATCGGCGCCAACAGTTCCGCAGTCAAGACGGGACCCATGGACATTCTCTTTTACAGCTAAGCTGGGATCGGCCTCCACAACAGTTTCCCATGTACGTGAGTCTTCATCCGCGATCGTTCCCACAAGGGTGTCTTGAACCGTGATGTAGCCCAACGTCGTGGGATGATACACATTGAAGGCGGCTGTCCAGATCGCCTCAAAATAGGCAGGATCCGCATTGAGGCCCCAATACCAAGCCTTGTAGAGATGTTCAGCTGGAACATCATAAGGCGTTGTCGCCGCAATTGGATTGCCCGCCGCATCAGTACCGCCATCGGTATTGTATCCGATGTTATGGAAGATCGAGTTGGTAACGGCCGCTACGCAGTCATCCAATCCACCACCAGTTCCACCAACTGTTACACCAGAGACGCAATTGTCGAAGGTGCAATGATCGACTGTAAAAGTTCCCTCTGAATTGCAGTTATGGATGCCGCCATAGTAAGCTTTCTTGCTGAAGGCACTGCCGCAGTTCTTGAAAATGCAGTCGACCGCTCTCCCGAAATTGTCGTAATGGCCTCCTTCCCTATTGATTGCCATGGCGGAGTTCTCGCCATCACCATGGTTCCACTGGTTGGTGCGTGTAAAGATCGTGTGATCGCCGACCACAGAAGCACCACGGCCACGGATGCTCATCTTGGAGGCGCCATCCATCCGGCAATTCTTCAGGTAGACAATCAGCTGGCCGCCTTCATCCCCACGATTTGAGGGAAACATGTGCAGGTCATTACTGTAATGGACCAGGCAGTTCTCGAAGGTCACATCAATGATCTTCGCGCTGGTGCCATCATGGGAGTAGACATCCATGCGCACGAGCTGTGAAGCACCCACGTTGGCTCCGTCGTTGTAACCATTGTAGATCCCATACTTGACTGGTTCGGGGTCCTTTTCAGAAAGCATTCCGTTCAGTTCACAATTGCGGATGATGACATTATCACACTGACGGCCACCATCCGTGGGATCCCCAACACCGACTCCCTGGGTGCCAAAGAAGATAAAGGGAATGCTTGATCCCAGGCGGCCCACGGTTCCCGGCCGGGGGTGGAAAAGGCAATTTTCCACAACGACTCCTTCAGCGATAATTCCCATGCAGCCAGCACCATAATCTCCATTGCCCTCAAAAATTAAGTTAGAAAAATGGGAATTAGGCGAAAAGACTTGAACGCCATGTTTACGCGAGCTTTGGGCTTCCCAGTAATCCGGGCAATCCGCTGTTGGGGTAATACGTGGACGTGCATCTCCGGTCTTGTCCGAAGTAATCGTGATGGGAGGACCACCCGCGATGGTATCGTTATCCCCAAGAATCAAATCTTCCTCATAAGTCTCACTGTCAGTAATTGTGATGTGAGTTCCACCCGCGGCAAGAGCCGCATTGATCGATGTATACGCCCCACCTGTACCTGCTTTATTTACGGTAACCGTTGTAGACCAACCACTCGTAGCAACCACTAACCCCACGATAAGCAAACAGAATAGACCTTTCCTCATGTGTTCTCTCCTTCCTCGATTTGTACTTTTCATAAGTGAAAAACCGCTGAAACAGACTGCAAACACAGAATCCCACACATACGTCTGTCCCTTATATCACGTTTCCACACACACTGTCAACGCAATAGGTTTATTTCAGACCTGAATTACAGTATAACCAATGAAAGATATTACTTGCTCAACAAGAGACTGGAATTAACTCTTCGCCAAGAGCACATCTTGAATCAAGGACCGGGCATTTCTTTCAAACAAATGCTCCACTTCCACAGGTCCTAGCCCAAGATCCTGGCAAGCCTGCTTGAGAGCTTTCAAGGCTTCATAGAGGTAAAGTGTATAGGAGGATTCGACTTCTGGAGGCTCACGGTCTTTGTTGAAATAGAAGGGATAACTGGTCCGGTTGATGTAACTCCGTCCATGCCATTGACGGCGCCCACGCATGTAGAACACGGGGTTATCCGTCCCGTATAGGATGCGTTGATATCCAATATGCTCCAGAGCAAGCCGATGGACAATGGGATTCAGGACTCCTGAGTTGTCAAAGTAAAGGCCGGGATCATCCTTAAGGGGCAAGAGTCCCTCATGCGCGTGCGGCTCCGTGTAGCACCTGCCCAAGTGGGCAATGACCAGTTTGATGTGTGGGTACTTTTTCCGGATTTCGAGAATTTCACGCAGATTCTCTGGGTGTCCCAGGCGGTCTGCCTTGGGCACATGGAGGGTTACCCAGGAGCGGTAATGATCCAGGACCTCGAGTTGCGCATGGGGAAGAAAATCCAAGATGCTGGATTCGAGGTAGCGGTCGCGGGTATGACGGTCGTATCCAAGCAGTGTGTAATAGGGTTTTACTCCAATCACGCCGGGTAGATTGAGGTAATACTCCACCTGTTTGGGAACCCAGGTGGGTCTGATCACCGCAAGAGCGTACCATCCACGTTCGACTGCCTCATGTGAGATATCCTGGTTTGCCCCCTCGATGTCCCATCCCAAACCCGGAAAACCGAAGGCGACGCAAGAAACCTTCCGCCCGGGATAAACAATCCCATAGCAACGCACCGCTGTGGCGGCATCCTGCATTTCAGATAGTTCATTGACCCAATACTGCTGTTTCATCTCCTCGGTAATGGTTTCTATCTGGAAACGTGGATCGACGATATGAACATGGGAGTCTAGTAGGCGTTGGGGAACCCAATTCTCGAGGTGTTCCTCCCAGAAGGCCCGGTCGGCATCGTTGTAAGTGAAAACCGAATGAAGTGGAATTTCCCGTTCCCTAAGGTGGTTCATGGTGAGCATTATCCGGGAGAATTTGTCCATCGCATAGAGGATGGAATGATGACAACTGGCTGTAGGGATTGGATTTGATGAATGGTTTGCATTCAAGCGCGGAAAAGGGTTGCAGGGCAAGCCGCACTGTGGTACCTTCCCCTAAGTTCAAAAGAACAAGCAACTTGTGGATAAGTTGTGAGAGAATGCTCCAGTGGCCTGTTAGGACAGATTTTATGGGTAGAGGGGGATGGCCACGGGAGTTTTTCTTTGTGTATGATTTCCTTTAGGGAAAGGTGGTTCAGCGAAAAGAACCGCATTTTTACGGGTGAGGCGCACAGCTGAGAATGTTATTGGCGTAAGTTGCTCAAATTCATTAACTTAGCCGATAACAGTGAGTGGGTATTCGGGGTGATCTGATCGAAGGGGTTCTTGCAGGAAGAAAGCGCATGAAACGGTGCGCATGTCTTTCTCCCCTTTCCATTTACGAGTCACTATTCGGATTCCTTCCTCGCATATGTAGAAAATATTGCCGCTGCATGTCTTGTGGAAAAGATGTGGATTGGGGAGTTCCTCAGGGGACTATTCTGAAGATTGGGAGGCACGGCGTACCATCCTCGATTCAGCCTGAGGGGGCCGGAGCCTGT
>CAZORO010000568.1:0-3695 GCA_964581845.1 uncultured bacterium | reverse complement strand
GTCATAGGTGCGGGCGATGGCTCCGATCGATGCTCCTCCACCGATGACTGTTGCCCCCATGGTACACAAGAGAAAAAACCAGCCGATGTTCCGGCCTGCGACCAGAAAATCATCTGTATCTGTGATATGACGTGCTTTGAGGATGCCTTTGATGACGACAACAACAATGTAAGACAGGACAATGGTCCAAACAATGATTCTTCCGTCCACGCGCCTATTCTCCCTGCTGGATTCCAAGACGCCGGAAAAGACCCGATAAACGATCTCCAACATCCAATACGGCCAGTTGGGCCGGCCAGGCCCTCAGGGCATCAATCTGGCGCCCATCAATATGCCAGGTCACCAATCCTCCCCATTCCTTTTCAATCCACTCAGCCACCTGTCCTGTCGAATACCAGTAGGACTCATATCCCCACAGGGTGCGTATATGACCCGTGGCGATGACCTCTCCGACTGCTGAGAAATCTCGTTCCAGAACAAAAACCTCAAGGTCTTTTCCATTACGATCATGTGCCGCTACGCGGATAAATGGATCCGAGTCGAAAGCACGTTTCACATTGAGTGGGATGGGGACTACGTCATGTGAAGTAAACTGAGCCGGTCGCAACCAACAGGGTTGGCCGGAAACGTGCATGGTGCTCTCGTAGTTGCCAAGAGCGTAGGCGCTTACCGCATCTTGCCGATAGGCGCTAATCAGTGCAATCCCGCCTATCTGCTCCACCTCTCTTCGTAGAGATTGAAACAGTTGTCGCGCTCCCTCGGCTCCCTGCATCACTCCAATCGTGTTACACACCGCCACAGCTATGGGTAATCCTTGGACAAACTCTGGTGCTGGTTCGAAAGCTGATCCCTGACGCAGCCGGAGCTTCTTCCGGACATGGGGGGCAATCCCCGCATTGTCCAGTTTCCAATGTGCGATTTCGAGCATTTCACGCGAGAAGTCCACCCCGTCGATTCCACTCAGTCCGGATGCGATCAATGGATCAAAAGCCACATCCCTCACCGCTGACTCTTCACCGGGTGGCGTCATTTGGAGTCCAAAACGCAGGTGTAGCCGTGCCGATCCACAACCGGCATCCAAAAGACGCAGGGGACCTTCACCTGCTTGGATAAGGTATCTGAACAAAGTGTCAAGAAAATCTTCCTCAAAATCTTCATAGGCGCGAACATCGGGATGTCCACACACAATCGCTTGCTCATAGTCCATTGCGCAACGGTCCCAGGTAGCGAGATCGTTCGCATATCGCTGTTCAAGGCTCAAAGGGTCTTCCTTTCCGGTGGATGGTGAGTGTACAAACGGATCAGTTTTCCTGGATTCTCTGGAAGGTGCTCTGGTTTACGCAGTGTGCTGTTCTGCGTGATTTTCGTCTTGTGCTCATTTTCACGGATGATCTCCTTGGGGACATACCGGCTGCTCATCAAGCGCAATAATGCGGCGTAGTTCATCCGGAAAGTGATCTTATCACCCACGCTCAGATCTTCAGGATTCTCGCCCAGATTCACCACAGTGATATCGCTGCTTGCGCCGGCGATCTGATGTGCATCGTGTGTTGGGGTTAATCCGCCAATATCCGCATCAAGCTGGCCCATATCCACCAAGGCGCGGAAACCGCGCTGGTAGGGTACCACCTCCACTTCTCCCACTCCGGGGAATGGTGCGGTCATCCCCGTATCTCCAGGTGATGTCAGCCCCTTTTCTTTAAGTTCTACGATTTCCGCCTCCAGTAGAATTGCATCATCACGGAAGCTGGGCAGAGTGCCACCATGAATAAGATCGGTGCCAAGAAAGAGAGCTTCTCCAATGCGGAAATGATTGATGGCTTTGGGCACCTGCCCCTCCAGGAGCAAAGGGAGAACCACACTTGATCCAGCCGATATCAATGAAAGCTGCTGGTTAAACTTCAGCTCCAGGAGTTCGCGATAGAGCACAAGTTGCATCAACTGATCGGAGGTGGGAGGAATCCCGGCGAGACATCCAAGGTTGGTTCCAATGCCCAACACCTCAATATTAGGAAGGCGGAAAACCGATTCATAAAAATCGACAAGGCCACCTGGCAGAATGCCTTCACGCAGATCTCCTAGCTCGATCATGATAATGATGCGGTGTGTGATCCGTTGTCTTGCCGCTGCTTCGTCAAGCCGCATGATGGTTTCCAATTCGCTATTCAGGCTTGTCTGGGCAAGAGAAACCACTGTGTCACAATTGGTGAGGCTGGGGATCCGTAGATACCAGGTTTTTGGGTCCGGAAACTTTCGGCGTACTGCCCGGAGATTGGCGAAGCGTGAATCGCCCACCGACCGGATCCCCATCTCCGAAAGTGCATGCAACACTTCCGCGTTTCCGCATAGCACTTTTGTGACTACCGTCCACTCCGCTCCATGGTCTGCCATCAGTTGGTTGATGCGGGCCAGATTGGACGATAGTGCCTCAAGGTTGATGATGACCCGGCTCATACATCCATCTCATTTCAGCGTATTTCGATGTAAATCCCAGGCGCTCATAGAGCCGCCGGGCGGGATTTGCGTACTCACAATGCAGTTTTATGTCACCTTCTGAGAGGCCTTGAGCCCTGCGAATCAATGCCGCGCCGATACCTTGACCCCGGCGGGAAGAATCTACTGCCACAAATAGTAACAAGTTTGGCGGCACATATCCTTTCATGCCTGTCTTTAGCATGATTAATGCTCCCACCAACTGTTCGCCATCTTTGGCCAATAATACAAAGCCACCTTGGGTGGGTTCATTGGAAAGCGCATAATCGATCCCCGCTTTAATATCTGGAGGGGCGTCCTCATAAGGCTTCAAGTTTTCGTGAAGAAAGGAGACAAGGGCATCAAGCGATAGGTGCAAGTTCAACTCCTCCCGTGTAAAGATCACGAACAACTCGGGTGTCTTCTGCTGTTCTGGTTGGAAACTCGCAGCACCGTCTGCCATCAGCATCCGGCAGGATTCCAAAAAGCCCGCTGGCGAAGCTTTGGATGCAAGTGGCGGATTAAGCGGTCCTGGTTCTAAAATCCCCTCCTCTTTGAACTGCGTTGGTATACGTTTCTCCACAATGACACTCATCATTTCCGCTAGTAGTTGGATACTATGAAGCATTTGTGATCTTTCTGGGGCCGCCAGACAATCCAATGCCTCTAGAAAGGCTTCTTGCAGCAACGGTGGGCGTCGTTCCGAGAGCAATCGTCCTTCTTCTGTCAGATTCAATCGGACCTGCCTTCGGTCTTCACCGTTCCTCTCACGCTTGACTAATCCCCTTTGTTCGAGACGGTCCACAATTCCTGTGGCTGTTGCACAGCTGAGGCTAGTACGCCGAGCCAGTTCACCCGTCGTCAATCCTTCATTCCGGCCAATTTGGTAAAGGGAAACCAACTGTGGGCTAGTTAATGCAAAGGATTTATTCAACCAACGTGAGTGAAGGTCCAGCGCATGAACTATTCTCCTTAATGCATAAACCAGGTTTTCGCTCTCATTTGATGACATAAGGGCCTTCCCTTTTGAAGAAATCATTTACAACACAAAACTTTATAATACAAAATAAAGTGGGGGTCAAGAGAAAAATGCCATCGCTAATTAGGATATTCACTCAATTCCAAAGATTAATTTGTGTGGTGGTTGTAATAGAGGTACGGAAGTTGAATTTATTGTCCCACTCAGGGAGGGTTAAAACCCTCGCCTTAAGGCGACGGCTTCA
>CAZORO010000567.1:0-3701 GCA_964581845.1 uncultured bacterium | reverse complement strand
GGAACCGATGGTCCCAGCCGGGGACTTCCCTATGTGCTCAAATCGATTCCCTGGTCCAAGCTGGCCGGGTGTCCGAGTATCGCCACTACCGATGGCCTGCACCGTCCCGCCGGTCTCTCCGATGATGCCGCCATGGAGCGAATGAAGGAGACCTACGGCATTATCCTTGAAACCGCCGAAGCCCATGGCATTATTATCACCATCGAGGTCCATGGTTACTTTACCACCAACCCTGACCGCATGGAGCAGATGCTTGCTTTTCATGACAGCCCGTTGTTGCGCATGAATCTCGACACGGGTAACTCCTACATCGCGGGGCAGGATCCCGTGAAGTTCTGCGAACGCTTCAAAGATAAAATCACACATGTCCACATCAAGGATGTCAGCGAATCCTTGGCGCTGGCGATGCGTGGCGGACAGACAGGCATTGCAGTCAGCCAGTGCGCCATTGGTGATGGAGTCAACGCCGGCAATATCCGCAGGTGTCTTGAAATCCTCGGAAATTATGGATACACCGGAGTCTTGAGTATGGAATGCGAGGGGCAAGGCGGTCCCATGATTGAACGGTCACTCATGTGGTTACGGCGTACTTTGAAGGAACTTGATATCGAAGAGGAAGAATAACTGTGAAAACACCAAAAACAACCCCAGGAGATTTGATCAAATATATGGCGGCTAACGCAGGATTTCATACCATCATCTTCTCCGATGCCGTGGAGATTGCCAAAAGGATTTCCATACGATCCCATTTACTCATCTTGGTGATAGTATCGGGTATGATAAGCATGACTTCCGCAGGAAGAACGTATGGCGGGGATCCTCCGAACTGGCCTGATGGCTATGCTGTCACCGCCTATCTTGATTGTGGATCCCAGGATCAAGCCAATGGGGAAGGAGGTCTTGGCCTTCGTGTCACGAGAGGCCGGCCCTGCAGTTTTCCTGGCATTGAAGGTCCCATGGGATATGCTGTTATTGATGAGAAAAGTGTGGTTTTCGAGGTGAGCGGCCTTGCCGTCAAACAGGAGTATGCCGTGGCCATTGGCTGGTGGGATGCTGATGACTTGGGCCGTGTGCAATCCGTTACTCTGTCAATACCGGGCACTACATCCAGACGGATCCTGCCACCCGCTCCCGCGAAGGCATTCTACCAGGATAAACCCACTTGGGCCGTGATTCTCTCCCCCATTTCTGTCCCAGCCAGCTCGCCACAACCGGTCCGTTTTGAGATCCAATGCAATAGCGGCCCAAATGCCGTCTTGAATGAGGCCTGGCTCCTGCGTAAGCAGGATAATCAGCCACGCAAGTCCCTGCTGATCGTGACCGGGGATGATTATCCAGGCCACCTCTGGCGCGAGACTGCCCCGGCCATGGCCGCCGCTCTGCGCGAGGATCAAGAACTCGAGGTCTCTATTACCGAGTCCCCCATGATTCTGGGCTCGCCGCTGCTAAGTCATTACGATGCCGTGATGATCCATTTCAAGAATTACCCCGAACGTCTCGCATTGGGAGAGGAAGTCCAGAATGGTTTACGTTCCTATGTGGAGAATGGCGGCGGACTGATAATCTCGCATTTCGGTTGTGGCGCTTTTCAGGAATGGGATCAGTTTGTTCAGATAGCTGGACGTACCTGGAATCCATCGATGAGGGGGCATGATCCCCATGGCTCCTTTGAGGTGCGTATGACGGATCCTCGGCATCCAGTTACCCGTGGCCTGGAAACCTTCTCCACCACGGATGAGATGTACACCTGCCTGGATGGCACAACTCCCATTCATATATTGTGCGAGGCCACCTCGGTTGTCGATCAGAAGGTCTATCCAGTTGCGTTTACCCTGGAAGCTGAGCATCCCCGTGTGGTTCACTGCACCTTGGGGCATGACCAGCAGGCACTTAGCACACCTGGCGCACGAACTCTTTATCGGAATGCCGCGCGATGGGTGACTGGGCTTTCGAAACAGTAATGGATGTCGAGTGGCGAAAAACAGGAATGGATGGATTGGCGGGTTCATTCGCCGTGTGTCTCCCAAGTGCATAATTTGGTGGTCTCGCGCCAGAAGATGAATGAATTCTCCTCTCCGTAGGTTGCGGGAAAGAGCCATTAAAATCTTCAAGGGGGGGGTGAAACACCTATGAGATACTCTCTTATCGTTCTGCTGCTGGCTGGTACGTGCATGTGGACATGTCATCCTCTGGAGGCTCAAACCATGAAGAGTGATGTAGGTGGTTTTTATCCCTTTTTGAAAGCTTATTCGGATGCTAGTCCGCATCCTCTCTCCTTTCTCTCGCGTTCCTGGCCTGACATCGAACAATGGAGAATCACTGGGCGCGCGAAGATGAATGAGCTGCTCGCTTACAATCCCACTGGGGTTCCCCTTGATCCACAGATCCTCTGGACTCATGAGGAAAAGGGATTCACCCGTCACCTGGTCCGGTATGCCGTGGCTCCTGGACGCCTGACCGAAGCCTATCTCCTCATTCCCGGAAACCTTCAGGGAAAGGTTCCTGCTGTGATCGCGCTCCACTGCCACAGTGGCTACTATTTCTCGGGAAAAGAAAAAATATCTGACTCAGGCAGTCAATCCGCTCCATTGCTGGATCTCGTGAAAAACACTTATGGGGGACGCTACTATGCGGATGAGCTGGCACGGCGGGGGTATGCCGTCCTGGTTCCAGACTGCTTCTATTTCGGATCTCAACGCTTGGATCCCAAACAGGTCGCAAATGAATTCACCAAGGACTTGGAAGGAATTTCCGAGGAAACTGATGACTACATTCGCGCCTTCAACAGTTTCGCGAGCCGGCATGAGTCCTTGATGGCAAAGACCATCTTCGCGGCTGGATCCACCTGGCCGGGAATCATGTTCAGTGATGACCGTGCGAGTCTTTCCTATCTGCTTTCGCGTCCGGAGGTGGATCCAGACCGGGTAGGTTGCATCGGCCTTTCCCTCGGAGGAGCCCGGTCGGCGCACCTTTTCGGTCTCGATCCAAGGATCAAGGTGGGGGTGGTGGCAGGTTGGATGACCACTTTCTCCTCGCTGCTTTTCGACCACCTGCGTTCCCATACCTGGATGCTGTATGTCCCTCGTGAGAACGAATACTTCGAATTGGCGGATGTAGTTTCCCTAAATGCTCCACGTCCGCTCATGGTGATCAATTGTCTTCAGGATTCGCTGTTTACTCTGGAGGGAATGCAAGCGGCGGAGAAACATCTGGCCACCATCTATGGGAATCTGGAGGCCAGGGATGATTTCAAATGTAATTATTACGATGTGCATCACAGCCTCAATGTGGAGATGCAGGAGGATGCCTTTGAGTGGTTGGATAGGGGACTGGGGAGGTAATCCATCCTGAATGAATGATGAGCCTTATATACAGTGTTTATTCCGGGAGTATACTAGTAGTTTGTTGTCAGAATCCTCATAAAAAGGAGAACGACCTAATGGAACGTTTGAAGGAAGGCAAGATGTCGCGCAGGGAGTCCCTGGCGGTGTTAGGTCTCTTGGCGGCTTCCAGCCAGGTTGCCTATGGCGCGGCTCCAGCCAAGGAGAAGGGAAAGCAAAAGATCGCACTGCAGTTGTACACCATGCGCGAGCCGGCCAAACAAGACCTTGCGGGTACGCTCAAAAAGGTTCGTGAGATGGGTTGGGAATATGTCCAGTGGAGTGGAATGCCGGATCTGCCCGCGGAAAAGATCCGTGAGG
>CAZORO010000566.1:0-3711 GCA_964581845.1 uncultured bacterium | reverse complement strand
GTTGCACAGGCACGCTAAAGCGTGAACTCCGAACGGGAACGAACGCTGGAACGAGAAAGGATTCTCATTTCAGTGAAAAAAAACATATCCCATAAGGAGCTGAAATAATGTCCAACGCAGTCCAAGAAATGATTGACCTGAGAACCATCCGGGAGGGTGAAGCACCCATTATGCTCACCGCATCCCCCGGTCCTAAATCCCTGGAGATCTGGGAGAAAGAAGTTGAATACATCTCTCCAGGCCTCTCAGGCTCAACCAGCACAAGCCGTCTAGTCCTCGAGGAGGGATTCGGTTCCTATCTGAGAGATGTGGATGGAAATGTCTACATCGATTTCAGCTCCGGAGTGGTGATGACCAATCCCGGTCACTGCCACCCCAAGGTGGTTGAGGCGATCAACAAGCAAACTTCGCGGTTGATGAATGTCCATGACCATGCGGTGCCGAACCGCTGGGAACTGTGCAAGAAACTGGCGGAGATCACGCCGGGAACCTTGAGAAGAACGCAACTCTACTCCGGTGGAACCGAAACCGTTGAGGCCGCGATCCGTCTGGCAAAGTCCTACACGGGTGGAACCGAGGTGTTCTCTTTCTGGAATGGATTCCATGGAAAGACGCTGGGGTCACTTGGCCTGGATGGCACCGGTTTCAGTAAGGGTTTCGGGCCACTCGCTCCGGGCTTCCATCGTCTGCCTTACCCTAATCCCTATCGTCCCCTCGTGGGTGGCGAGGTTTGCGCCCAGGCGGGTCATGGCGAAGTTGCGGCCAAAGGGCCCTGTGCGAAATGTACCGGCCCCATTTGTACGGAGCGCTATATCAGTTTCATCGAACAGGCCATTAAAACTGTTACAGTTGGCAAACCCGCTGTCATTATCGCGGAACCGATCCAGGGCGCTGGAGGAACCGTGGTTCCCCCCGCCGACTTCTTCAAGAAGCTCAAGGCCCTATGCGAGAAGATCGGTTGCCTGTTGATCATCGATGAGATTCTCACCGGTTTCGGACGTACCGGTAAATGGTGGGCTATTGAGCACTTCGGCATCGTGCCCGATATCATGTTGATGGGGAAAGGCATGGGCGCTGGTTATCCAGTCGGCGCGCTCATCTCCACCGATGAGATCATCAACAGCAAGCCCTTCGCTAACTCCAGTGGTGGCTCGAGCAGCTTCGGCGGGAACCCAATGGCCTGCGCGGCGGCCCTGGCCAACATCCAGGTGCTTGAAGAGGAGGGCTACATCGAGCACGCCGCCATCGTGGGAGAGAAACTGCTCAGGCGCTTCGAGGGGATGAAGGACTCGCATCCGCTTATCGGCGATGTGCGTGGCAAGGGCTTCCTGATCACCGTAGAGCTCGTCAAGGACCGCGCCACCAAGCAGGTGGCCGATGAGGAGGGGAAAGCGGTCTTCCTGAAGATGCTGAACAAGGGAGTTCTGACGATCACGCCCAAGGCCAATCTGCGCATGGCTCCGCCCTTGTGCATGCCCGAATCAGTGGCCATGAAGGCGCTGGACATTTTTGAAGAGGCGCTGGCGGAGACCGAGAAACAGTTTGGGTATGTTTAAGAAGTAGACTGAAGTGCTGTCATCCTTCCCCCCACCCTCACCCTCCCCCGCAAGGCGGAGGGTGAGGGTGGGGGGGGAAGGTCATCGTAACTAAACCCAGGAGAATGAAGTGACCACCATGCGGCTACTCGTTCAGACCGCACCCCGGGAATTGGAAATCCAGCGGGTACCCATTCCCGAACCAGGTCCCGGCGAGGTGTTGATTCGTATCCATTACTGCGGGATCTGCGGAACTGATCTGATGAATTACCGGGGGTTGTCTGTATGGGGACGGACCGCCTTCCCAAAGTACCCAGGGCATGAAAACTCGGGGGTGGTGGAGGCCCTAGGAGAGGGAGTCTCTGGTTTCACGATTGGTGAACGAGTCATCCCTGAGTGCACCATTGGGTGTGGCGTCTGTAAATGGTGCAAGGCTGGCAATTACAGCCTGTGCAGGAACCGGTTGAAGACCTCAAATGGGGCCATGGCCGACTACCAAACAGTTCCAGCCAAGGCGCTGCTACGTCTTCCTGAAAACCTGACTCTGGCCGAGGGCGCATTGATCGAACCTGTGGCGGTGGGAGCTAGCGCGGCCCTCAAGTGCGGGCAGGTTTTTGGAAAATCAGTGGGTGTAATTGGAGGCGGAACCATCGGAATGGGGGCGCTCGAAACCTTTCTGCTCCTGGGAGCCGCGAAGGTCTTCCTCTTCGACCTGATGGAGGCCCGCCTGGAGCTGGCGTTCCAGCTGGGAGCCACAGGCGGAATCAACCCCAAAAAAGAGAATCCGATCGAAGCGGTCAAAGCCGCCACAGGGGGATCTGGTCTGGACCGGATCGTAGTGGCCAGCGCCGGAACCGCCGAGACCTTGGGTATGGCCCTGAAGTCGGTTGCGCCATTAGGGATCATCTCGGTGGTGGGACTGAGTGGAGGACTGCTCTCGGAAATCGATGCCGATGAACTTTCTGAAAAAGAGGTCACTGTCATCGGCAGCCATTCCAGTCCGGGAGTTTGGGAGGATCTCTTGTCATGCGCGGCAGCGGGTAGGTATGACCTGAAATCTCTGGTGAGCCATACCCTTCCGCTCGATGAGGCCAAAAAGGCCTTCCAGCTGCTGGATACTCCCAGCGAACCGGTTCATAAGGTGTTGCTCAAAATAGTGGACTGAGGACCTCATCCCCCACTCCCAGCGGGAGAGGGTGGCTAAGGGGGGTGAGGTTTATCTTGACTTACATGCGGCGGTGGAGGCTCGTACCACCAGGTTCGGGACAATCACAATCTCACGCGGGCGCAGACGGTGCCCCTTGGCCCGGATGCCCTCGATCAAGCATTCCGCGGTCTTACGGCCCATCTGTTCTTCATACTGCTCGATAGTGGTCAACGGGACATCCAGGAACCGTGAGGCCGGCACATTGTCATAACCCACCAGGGAGATGTCCTCCGGAATTTTGTACCCTTTCGAACGTAGAGCCTTCATGGCCTGCATGGCGATCATATCGTTGACACTGGCCAGAGCGGTGAGCTCCAACCGTGCCACGAAACTCAACACCTCCGCCTCGATATGCCAGGCGGACTCCAATGTCATCACCCATTCCTCACCGAGTTCGATTCCGTGTTCCTCGAACCCCTTGCGGAAACCCTCCAATCGGTGTGGGGATCCATAAGGAACATTGATGTATCCCACACGCTCATGTCCCAAGGATGCCAGATGGATCGCCGCGCTGTGCCCACCGGCAAAGTTATCGCAGGTAATGGAGACACACTTCCCCTCAAGTTCGGGGGGGCAGTGGTCGACGGTGACGAGAGGCACATCAGTTGGGATCTCCTCGAAATGATGAGGGCCTGGTGTGGAGATGAGTACGATTCCCGCTACGCGCTCCTCGGCCAGAATAGTGGCCAGGAGCCGCTGCTCAACCTCGGGCTGGTTGTTGGTGCCGGCAAGCTCCACCGCAATTCCCTCGTCGCGTACATGTTTCTCAATGTTACCGACCACCTCGCTATAGAAGGGGTTGGTCATGTCGGGGACAATGATAAAGATGCTAGGGCGTGAACGGGCCGCACGGTTCTTTGGGGTAAGTCCAGAAACAAAGGTTCCCCGTCCATGCTTGCGTTGGACCACTCCCTCAGCCTCAAGTTCCGCCAAGGCACGAACCGCGGTCACCTTGCTGACATTGAACTG
>CAZORO010000565.1:1913-3717 GCA_964581845.1 uncultured bacterium | reverse complement strand
TCTCCTTTTTATTTTCGAGATCTGACTTGGCGGCCCCATATTCAATCAGGGTTTTATCGACGAGGATTTCGAGTTTGGTGGGATCGATTTTCTCCGGCTCGGTGACCACCTTGCCGAAAGGCATCAATCCATTCAGCTTCTGTCTTGCTAGAGAGAGGTCGCGCTGACGTTGCTCCAGGTTCCGTTGGTATTGCTCGCGGTCCAGCTCGGCGATCACACTTCCCGCCTGGATGACATCTCCCGCCTCATAGTGAAGGCGTTCGATTCTCCCCGACACCTTGGACTTCACCTCCACGGTCTTCTTGGGTTGAAGGGTGGCGGTTTCCTTGAGCACAACTTTCAGATCGCCGATTTGAGAGGTGGTGAATCGCACTTTCACAGGATTCTTGTTGCGAAGGGCATAGAACCAGTAGGCTCCATAGCCGATACCGCCAAATAGACCTATGATAAGTGCAAAAACAATCAGGATAGAAAATATCTTCTTGAAGACTTTCACGAAAAAGACTCCCAGCCGTTAATAATTCTCCAATGATAGCACCGCTCAGGCCGCAAGATAAATCAGCTCCTCTCGAAGCGCATTGGTTAGGAATCATCTCTTACCAGGAAGCCTATGAGATTCAACGATTTCGCCATGCCCAACGTATCGCGGAAGTAATCCCCGATCAGCTACTTTTGCTCGAGCATCCCACTGTGTTTACTGTCTCACGCCGTTCGCAACCTGAAAAAATTCTTGTCAGTCAAGCCTTCCTTGAACAACAAGGAGCCGCGCTTGTCCCCACTGACCGTGGGGGAGACATCACCATGCACAATCCTGGACAGCTGATCGGTTACCTGATTGGTAAGCTCAATCCCCAACAGATGGGGCTCCATTCCTATCTACGTTGGATTGAGAGATCCCTTCAAAGTGTTGCCTCAGCTTTTGGGGTTGAGACGCGAACTCGCAAGGGCCTCACAGGAGTCTGGGTCGAAGACCGCAAGCTGGCCTCCATTGGAATCGCGGTGAAACGATGGGTCACACTGCATGGGTTCGGGCTCAATGTCAGCAATGACCTTACCCCCTTTTCCTGGATTGTCCCCTGTGGTTTGGAGGGGGTTCAGATGACTTCCTTGGAGGTTGAGACTGGGCGGAAACTAAATTGGGAGGAGGTGCTTAGAGAGACCTGCAAGGCGTTTAATGCACAGTGGGATGACCGTGGATTCCCGCTTTCGCGGGAATGACGACTTCCGCATGACCAGTCTCATTTCGTCATTCCCGCACAGGCGGGAATCCATGGCTGCATTCATTCTCTATCGGACTATAGGAAGAGATTGGAAGTGGCTTACTGTTCCTCGGGGGTGGAGAGAAGGTGTGTTTCTTCATCGGGTCCATCTTGGTTATCCTGGACCGCGCCGGTGACGGGGGGAACTGACATCACCCGGGGACCGGCTGGTGTATCGGGGGTGGCATGAACTCCATCGACATGGACATTCACCTCCTCGATCAATATCCCGGTGATTCTCTCAACCTGTGATTTGATCTTCTTCTGAAGCTCATAAGCCACATTGGGAATGGCATAGCCGAATTCGACCCGGATCGATACATCCACCTTCTTGCGTTGATCATCCGGGCCACTGGTGATGCGGATCCCTTTGGGGAAGTCGGTGGAACGGAGCATCTTGAATGCGCCATTGATCAGACTCTCCTCGGAGACACTCGCGACTCCGGGGACATCCTGAGAGCAAATGTGGATGATCGAGCGGATGACTTCATCCGATACCTGAATGACTCCCACATCTCCGGTCATCCCTCAAGTCCTCCAATTGG
>CAZORO010000565.1:0-1903 GCA_964581845.1 uncultured bacterium | reverse complement strand
CGTTCCGCCCATGATTCCCATCGGGGGTTCCTCGATGTTCACCTTTTCCTTCATGGTTTTCCCCGCCTTGAATTGGATGATCCGGCGGGCGGGGACATCGGCGACTTCCTTGGTCACGGGATTGCGTCCGATCCGGGCGGGAGTGTCCTTGACTTTAAAGACACCGAAGTTGCGGATTTCGATCCGTCCCTCGGTGGCCAGGATTTCGATGAAGACATCGAGCACCGCCTCAACGATGGCGCGTGTGTGGCCTTTACGTGTGGAAGTCTTCTCTGAAACGATCTCGATAATTTCTTTTTTTGTCACGTTCGTGCTGCCCGGATATGGGTGATCTTGCTCCGATCCAAAGGGGAAGGGTTGGATGCGGGGATGGGATTTGAACCCATGACCTCCGGGTTATGAGCCCGACGAGCTACCACTGCTCCACCCCGCGTCCGATTAGGTTGAAAAGGAAAACCCTCTCAACTCTGGCATTTAACCAATAGCAAATTCCCCGGCACTGTCAACACCCGCGTCACTTTTTGATTTCCTTTGCTATCAGCAGATGGTTGGATCATCGGCAAGAGTAACGCGCGAGAGCGGGATCTCTTCAGCTCTTCCTTTGGAGGAGATCCGGAATACACCCAAACCAGGGGCTACTAATGGTTCCATCAGGGCGATGACATGGATTTCCTCATTCCACAAAGGCCAACGGAACATCGGATCGAAAAACAACCCTTGCAGATCCCAAGGCGAGGGAAAGCACTCACCCTCCGGATGCGAATGGCACACCGCCAGGATCCTTTGTCCCCGCCTGAGGATGGATATTTCGGTCCGCAGGACATGCTTGGGATCCATGAGATAACGCCGTGTCTCTGGATTCAGGTTATTGATCGGGTAGAACCGGTGAGCGGTTCCCTGTTTCCCAGCCAGGAAACCACAGCCCTCCCGTGGGTATTCGTGACGGAAATGCCTGAGCATGGCTTTCAAAGCATCCTCGGTGATATGGAAGGCATCATTGGATTTGGGCATGGAGGTCAATTGGAATGGATCAGCGTTGGAAATTCTGGATTGTGCCGGAGTCAGGACCGATGCCGGATACGGTCACCGAGAATATTCCGTTCAACAAGGTATCGGCGCCATCCCAGGTCATTACCAAAGTGATCGAATCGGCTTCATTGGTAATGGAAGTCCCTTGGTAGGTGACATTGTTCGAAGTGTCAAGGGTGTAGGTGCCCTCGAACAACGCGATGACCGGGTTGATGCTTCCGATCTGGGCGGTGGCATGGCTTCCAGTGGTCACAGTCCAGATCAGATCGGTGCCATGGAAGTGGTTTCCCATCAAGTCACCAAACCAGGTTCCCAGCAGTTGGATGGGGGTCGGTGTGGGGGTTGGAGTGCGAGTTCGTGTGGGAGTCCAGGTTCTGGTGTTTGTGAGGGTACGAGTGACCGTGGGAGTGAAGGTGTAAGTGGCGGGTGTGGAGGTGACCGTGGGCGAGAGGGTTGGCGTAAACACCTCGCTGGGTGTGGGAGAAGGGGAATGTGTTGGTAAACCAACTGGATATAGGGCGATGCTGAGAATGGTGACGGGATACACGGGTATCAACGGAAGGACCGAAGGCTGGAAACCCTCCTTCGAGGCCAGGATCGAGGTAGTGTCCATACGCACTTGATTTATGACAAACAGACCATTGGGGTTGGTGGTGGTTTGTGCGGTTCCCGCGGCCACGCTGGCTCCTGCCAGGATGGCGTTATCGGAGATCGAGGAAACGAATCCATGGACAGAGACAAAGGCGGGGGTGGGGGTTGGTGTGGCGGTTAGTTGGCTTCTGACCTGCCAGGCACGGATTAAGAGAATCAGGTCATGGGCAGTGATCATACCATCCCGGTCCAGGTCGGGGTCGAAGTCGAGGATAAGGGGTGT
>CAZORO010000564.1:2352-3722 GCA_964581845.1 uncultured bacterium | reverse complement strand
CTGTTGGAAAGTCATTGCGTGAAAGGGCGCCTTTCTCCCGTGGATGCTCGTTTGGCGCACACCCTTGTCTATGGGGTTCTCCGGCATTTGAGACGATTGGATTTCTGGATTGACACCCTGGCGGATCAAGGTCTGGAGTCTCTCCCCTCACCCGTTGCCTGGATCCTCCGTCTGGCCTTTTTTCAAGCGGCTTTCCTCGAAAAGATTCCACCCCATGCTCTTACCCACGAAGCGGTGGAACTCTGTGAGGCGGTCCAGGTGACAGGACTGAAGGGTTTGGTGAATGCCATAGTCCGGCGCTTTCCGGAGAACCGCGAGCGTCTCGATCAGGCTCTGGCAAAACATCCTGAAAAACTGGCCATTGAAACCTCCCATCCCAACGGAATGGTTCGCTGGGCTCAAGAGCGTTTCGGTTCTCAAAAAGCGGAATTTTGGCTGAAGATGAACAACGAGGAACCGAGAATCTATCTGCGTCCGGTGGTCTCGCGTCTGGTGCCGGACCACAAGGATCCCCATGAATTGGAGACCCGGCGCAAGGGGGCGGAGCAGCTCTTGAGTCTGCTCAAGGTGGGTGAGATCACGGAGGATGGCTGTTCGGTGTTGTTGCCCGCAGGCAGCATTCCCAGGACCCTGGGGCCCTTCCTGGAGGGGCTGGCCATGGTCCAGGATCCAGCAGCTCAACAAGCGGGATTGTTGCTCGCCCCGGAACCGGGCGAATTCATTCTTGATCTGTGTTGTGCGCCTGGCGGGAAGACGATCCAGCTTGCTGATTTATCGCGTGGACATGCTGAGATACTGGCGGTCGATTCCGGGGCGGAACGGCTCAAGCGGGTCCGTGAGAATCTGGACCGGTGCGGATTTGGTACTGTCAAGACGGAATGCCGCAACCTGCTGACACCTTGGGAGAACCCACCTTCGAATGTGGATGCGGTTCTTCTGGATGTCCCCTGCTCGGGCCTGGGGACTCTGCGTCGGCGTGTCGATCTACGCTACCGGATCGGGCCGAAGGATATCACTGAGCTCGCGGAGAAGGCGGCTCAACTCCTGCGCAATACGGCTCCATTGGTGTGTCCGGGCGGAAGGCTGGTGTATTCGACCTGCACATTAACCAGCGAGGAGAATGAGGATCTTGTTCACGCCTTCATCACAGACTCAGGCGGGGAGTGGGAGCTCATCGAGGAACGGTACACGCCTGGGTTCCTCATGGATTCAAGCGCTTCAAGCCCGGAAAAGTGGCCGGATACGGATGGGTCGTATTGCGCTTTGATGAGGAGGATTGGATAGGTCTTATTAGAGCGCCCAGAAACCTCACCCCTATATCCCCTCTCCCGCAAGGCGAGGGGACTTGCTCCCCCTTCGCTCTTTAGGAG
>CAZORO010000564.1:0-2342 GCA_964581845.1 uncultured bacterium | reverse complement strand
ATCTCTCTGAGCGACTCGATTAATCTGAAGATGTATAAGGCCTCCATCTCACCCGCCAGCGTGGAACCGCCGCACGGTACCCTTGGTAAGCATTTCCGAAACGCCGGTTGAGGTCTGGCTCCTCATACAAAACCACAAACAAGTGAAAACAGAGCCATAGAACCATGGCATAAAGCAGCATCGCCCCACACCAGAAAAACCAGGCTTCTCCCAGAAGGACCATCAAGATTCCAAGATACATGGGATTGCGTGTGTAGCGGTAAAGACCTTGGACGACAAGGTCTTTGGGAGGATCGATGGGGGCGGGTGTCCCCTGGCCATGGATTACGAAATCCAAAGCGCACCTCAGCATGACGAGCAAGCCCAATAGGAAAAGGAGTATTGGGAGTAGAATTGCAATTGAAGACGAAAGACCTGCCGGGTGGCTGTTACGGGAAATGATCAGGTAAGGAACCAAACCAACGACGGTCCCGGGGATGAGAAGGGCGAAGAGGGTGGTTTTGAGGAGGAGGGAAGTGCGCATGAAAAAAAAGAATATCAGATGATGGCTCAATCCAATCCCAGCTCCCTTTCAACCTCGCTCAACGAAAGACTGGGGGCATCCGTGTCTTCTTCCTTGGCCTTGCGGATATCCAGAAGATCTTCAAGATCCTCCAAATATGCGTGAAGTCTGTTGTATTTGTCCATCTTCTCACTCCTCCCCTTCGCCTTCCTCCCCCTCTTCCTCCCCGTTCCCTGTGATCTCCTCGATCTCCTCCTCCTCTCCCACCGCCGCCGCGCCTCCACGGGTGGCCTCGAGCACCTCGGTCAGGTTGGCTATCACACGGTCCCGCTCCTTCTCGGAAATTCCGAGGATCTCCTCCAGCGCAATCCCAATATGGGGGAGATACTTTTCGATATAACCACGCTTACGGCGTTCATCGGCTTGACGTCGGCGCAGGCGGATATGGCTCGCCAGACGGCGTCCACACTCCTGCAGCGCCAGCTTGACCTCCTTGGTGATCTCATCGTAATCAGCGATGGCCTCCTTGCTCTCGGAGGTGAAAGGCACCCACACAGAAGCGATGTGGACAAAGATCACCGCCGGGCCCGCTGGCAACGCGCCTCGTGACTGTGAAAGGCCATAGTTGCGCCAATCGGTGCCGACCACGCCATCGGTGATCGCGCAGCCCGATTGTTGGTAGAGCAACGGCACCCGGTTGGCGAAACGGTAAAGCGTGACCAGGTCATCCTGTGGCAGGTCACCGCCCCAGGCAACACCCGCCTCGACCAGGAAGGGGTTGCCACGGTAGACCGAGGGGGGACGGGTTACCGCGGCCACGAAATCCGCTTTGATACGTCCGGTCAGGCTCTTGATGATGAGCTCCTCGCCGATGGGGGAGATACAGTTGGTGGGCGGGGTCATGATCTTGGTGTCATTGATCGCACGGTAAAGTTTTTCGGCGCCAGCGGAAGCGATCCGCGAGGTGTAAGTCTGTGGTGTAAACCCGGCCTTCCTGGCGATCTCCTCGGCCACCCGCGGGGTGACTCGCGAAAACTCTTTACACAAAAAGGTGCCAAGGTTGGTCTCATGCGTGTCTCTCAGCATCTTGATCAACAACCCCAGCTCAACTCCATAAGGATGCGGCTTGATCTCGACTGGTTGCTTGGGGAGCTGGCTGGTTTCACGAGGGTAATCGGTCTCGACCCCCTCGGGATTGATGTAACGCAGGTGGACATGCGGATTGGCCAGGGCGGTGGCTTCGAGGTACTGATCCACCGAGTGCCGTCCCTTCAGGTACCTGGCCTCCAGCTCGATGGTCACCTCGGTGCCCGTGCGCGCGAAGTTCCACTCGACATCATCCTCTTTTACAATCTCCGGATTGTTGCGGCGTGTGTCGATGTGGAGTTCGTAGTAATGGGCTGGCTTACGTGGGTGCGGCTTAGAGGTGATGATAATCGGTTTTCCAGTGGTGAGCTGGCCATACATCCCCGCCGCGCTGATACCGATCCCCTGTTGTCCACGGCTCTGTTTGAGCGAATGAAATTTCGAGCCATACAGGAGCTTGGCGAAAATCTTGGGGATCTGGTTCTTGACAATGCCGGGGCCATTGTCGGCCACGGTGACTTTGAGACGGGTCTCGCTGATGGCTTCGATGGTGACCAGCAGTTCGGGGGCGATGCCAGCCTCCTCGCAGGCATCCAGCGAGTTGTCGACCGCCTCCTTGACCGTGGTCAGCAATGCTTTGCGTGGATTATCGAATCCCAGCAGGTGGCGGTTCTTGGTGAAGAACTCGGAGACCGAGATCTCACGTTGCTTCCCCGCCAGCCGCTGGGCATGATTCTCTGCTTCGGGGGTCTTC
>CAZORO010000563.1:0-3733 GCA_964581845.1 uncultured bacterium | reverse complement strand
GTGCCTGTTGCTTTGACGGGAACTTTGCGAGTGATCCCACGGCAAGTGAAATCAGCCTCGAAAACAGCCTCGAAAGTGTTTTGCCCTACCTTCTTCACCCCCTTGATCTCTTCAAAGGAGAACTGGATAGTAGGATACTTCGCAGCGTCCAGCCAATCAGGGGAATGAAGGTGAGTGTTCATCATCGGCACTTGAGTCAAAACCGAGGTTGCCGCGATCACAAGATTCCCTGAAATGGAATCTGGTTTATGGGGATCGAACTTCACATGGCCGGAAACTCCCGAGGCCATACCTGATATCGGTTCCAGGGGCGAATCGAGTAAGAAGACGATTGTGTTGACCCCCTTGGGGTCTTTGAAGTCGAACATCAGTGGTTCTGCGGTGGCCATCCTTCCCATCGAGGTGATCAAGATGGTGGTCGCCCAAAGAGCGAGGAATGGGGTTTTCATGGTAACTCCTCTCCGGAATTCTGGTGGTGGGAGTCCGGTAACTCCCTCGCCAATCAAGTTTTAGATGTACGGCCACGGGCCATTGAAGTAACTGACTTTTTTTCAACGGCATACCTGGTGAAAGTGATAAAAAGAATCGGTCTGACTTTCTTTCTGTTGTCTGTATCTTTCACGGTGTTTCCCACGTGTGTGCCGGCAAATGAAGTTTTGCGTGTCTGGTCGACCTGGATGCTGGAAGAAATGCCAGGTAAGCTCGCCGCCATGGCGGAATTCGAAAAGATGTATCCTGGTGTGGAGGTCCGCCTTTCACGTATCACAGGGGTGACGCATTACAATCCCCAGGATCAGAAACTCTTGTGTGCGATCGCCGGAGGTGACCCGCCCGAGGTAGTTCTTCAAGATCGTTTTACGATCGGCGGGTGGGCGGCCCGGGATGCCTTTCTTCCACTGGATGAGTTCATTGAGCGTGATTGGAAGGCGGGAGTGCCAATGGCAGTCACCGAGGCGGATTATTATCCGGCTTGTTGGCAGGAATCGGTTTATTTGGGCAAGGTTTATGGGATTCCGCACGGTACCGACTGCCGAGCCATGTACTGGAATAAAGACTACATCGAGGCGGCCGCCGGGAATCCCCAATGGAAGCTCTTCGATGAGAATGGAAAACCCCGTCCTCCCCAGACTTGGGAGGAGATGAAGACTCACAATCCTCTCCTGATCCGCCGCGATGGACAGGGGAATCTCACCTCGGTGGGATATCTGCCGGATCAGGGGAACTGCTACCTCTACATGTATGGTTGGCAGGCCGGCGCCACCTTCATGGACCTCGAAAGGAATCGTTGCACCCTGAATGAATCTGGAGTGGCCCGCGCGCTTCAATACATGTGCGATCTATACAAGGCCTACTCAGCCAATGGTACCGATCGCATTCAAGGAAGGAAGTATGCAGCGCGGTTCGCGCAATCCTTCCAGGGGGGAGTGAACCAACCATTCTTGGAAGGTCAGATGTCGTTGTGGGTCGATGTCGATGGTTTCATGACCATCATCGCGCGTTACAAACCAGAGTTCCGTTTCGGTGTGGTCCCAGCTCCTTATCCCGAGGGTACCGAACCATTGACCTGGTCAGGGGGCTTTGCCTTGGTTATCCCCAAGGGTGTCAAAAAGGAGAAGCGGGAATTAGCCTGGAATTTTATCCGCTGGATGTCCTCTCAAGAGAGTTATCTGCTGACCTCCCGGCATCAACGGGATTACAACCGCAGCAAGGGACGGGTCGCCATACCCACCATGAGCGCCAACCGGCTCGCCAATGAGCGTGTGTTCCGTGATGTGATTCTGCCTGATGAGGATCTGCCCACGGTGTTCAAGGAAGAGCTGCAAAAGTTCTATGATCTCCTTCCCAAGTCCAAATTCCGTCCGGTCACACCTGTTGGTCAATTCCTCTGGAACAAGCAGGTGGATGCTCTTGAAAATGCCTCCTTCGGGAATGGAGAACCACAAACCATCCTGGACCGTTACACCGATGAGGTGAATAAAGAAATTGAACGTCAGCAAACTGATCTTCCCCCGGTGGACATGCGTTACCCTCTCTCCCTGGCTGTGGCGGCCTTGCTGTTACTGGTGATTTGGATCCTGGGGTATCTGAAAAGATATGGTCCCGGGGGTAAAAGCGCGCGCCAGGAGCTCTTTTACGGATATCTGTTCCTCTCGCCCTGGCTAATCGGTTTTATCCTGTTCATGGCAGGACCGATTCTTGTTTCGCTGTTTCTTTCGTTCACTCAGTATGATGTCCTCCATCCACCCAAGTGGGTGGGACTGAGCAACTACACCGAGTTGATGGGACTGCATGTGAAGGTGAATTCCTGGCTACCCTGGCATTGGGAGTGGACAGTGAATGATCCGCTGTTCTGGAAATCCTTGTGGAACACGGCCTTCATGGTCTTGTCGATCCCGCTCACCATGGCGCTCGGTTTGGCGATCGCACTCTTGCTGCAACAGGAAGTCCGCTGGATGGCCACTTACCGGACACTTTTCTACCTGCCAGCGATTGTCCCCTTCGTGGCCAGCTCGGTGCTGTGGATCTTCGTGCTCAAACCGGAGAGCGGGCTGCTCAACGCAGTCATTGAATCGATTCTTCCCATTCAAGGGCCAGATTGGCTGGCTGGTCAAGCGACCGCGAAGCCAGCCATCATCCTGATGCTTCTGTGGGGCGCGGGCGGTAGCATGATCATCTGGCTGGCGGGCCTTAAAGGAATCAGTAACCATTACTATGAGTCCGCGGAGATCGATGGCGCCGGCTTCTTCCGCAAGCTCTTTTGGATCACCCTCCCACTCTTGTCTCCCTATATCCTTTACAACCTCATCATGGGGACCATTGGAATCCTCCAGATCTTCACCCAGGCAATGGTGATGACTTATGGTGGCCCAGCGAATGCCACGTTGTTTTATGCCTATTACCTCTTTTTCAATGCCTTTTACTGGTTCAGGATGGGAATCGCCTCGGCCATGGCCTGGATCCTCCTTGTAATCACTCTCATCCTGACTCTGATACAGCTCCGGTCCTCCAAGAACTGGGTTTACTACGAGGGAGAGGAGCGATGAGCAACACTCTCGTCAGGTTCGCTACCAGTCACGCCGTGCTGATCCTGTTATCAGTCCTATTCTCGCTCCCATTCCTGTGGATGCTGTCCACCTCCATCAAAGCTGATGACGAGATCATCCACGATCCCATGGTATGGATCCCCGAGCTGCCCAACCGTGTCATTGACTCGCCATATCTTGACATGGAGAGCCACCCCCCACGTTGGAAATGTCCCACCACCTTCCCAGAGGATCAGGACTGGGGTGATTTCACGGAGACCCTAAGGACCTCAATCCGGAACAAAGCCATTAGGATCTTCGAGGGACCTGAGTGGCCTATGCCCAAGGACCGTATTGAACCAGCTCTGTTTACCCGTGCCGGGAAGGATACCGTGGATTTCCTGTGGACACTGGTTAACAACCGTCTTCCCGAGGGAGATTGGGCGAAGGGAAATGCCATCCAGCTCTTTACGGAGAGGATCCAGGTGGAGGATGTGGTCAAGGCCTGGCAGCGCGCTTACCGGGCGGTCTCCATCGCGGAGATCCGTCTACGCAATAGCAACGCGGATGATATCGGTGTCTCACCGCGCATGGAAAATAAGCGCATTCCTTACTCCATCAGGAGTTGGAGCCAACCCATTGAACTTGCCTCAATCGACATTCCACTTGCCTCCCCCGGGCAACAGGTGGATCAGATCATGGTCCGTCTG
>CAZORO010000562.1:0-3751 GCA_964581845.1 uncultured bacterium | reverse complement strand
AAGCTGCCTCCCTTTGAGAATAACCTGAAGGGACCGCCACCGCTCGAGGATCAGGTCCCAACGAAAGTGGGTGAAGAGAAGAAGGCTGGGGAGGTCCAACCTGGTTTGGGGACACCAGCCCCTTCCCCGGCATGACAACGCCGGTCGTTTCTCAACGCTCCGCGAGGGTCTGTCTCTTCGTCCTTCTGACAGGACTGATGGTCCTGGCGGGAGCGCATCTGTTGGAGTTGGTCTGCTACACTTTTTATGGTGCCACGGGAAAAGCTGAAAGCACGGCGGGCGAAAGTGGGGCATCTTTCCGTGCACGTGTGGGAGGACCGCTGGGTTTGATCCATTTGGGATACCGCTACCTGATTGCGGTGATCTTCCTCGTGCTAGGATACCAGGGCCTGGGGCTCAGGCCGTGGGCACGTGTGTGGCTCATCCGGGTGCTTCTGCTCGACCTCGTGGCATGGCTTCTCCATGCCCTGCGCTATCTGTTGATCCAACCTTCCTTTGTACTCTCCCATGAACAAATCCTCCTTGAGATTACCATTGTGGCGTTCGAGGGAGGGCTTCTCTGGCTTCTCATGCAGCCAGCCTCGATGGGGCATTTCGCAAGCGGAGGAAAAAGGAGTAGTATGCCAGCATAATGGAAGAGCAACCTGTTCGGCCCGACCTGAAGCAGATTGTCTATGAATGCCGGGACTTGTTTACCCGTCTTTCCGAGCGGAACCGTGCCCTTTCTCAAGAATGGGATGATTTCGCCACCCGGCTTGAAGTTCGCCCGGATACTCCCCCTCGCCACGCGGAACACATTGTACCGCCCAAAGAGGCCGCTTCTCTCCCTCAAGCCAAGGAATTCGGCGACTCCTTACTGAGTCTGCATGAGCGCTTCTTCGAGACTTGCCGGGAGCTCCTCCAGGTTCGTCTCGAAAATGATTCCCTCAAGAAAGAGCGCGCTTCTCTGCAGGCTGAGCTGGCCCGCTTCTCGGAAAAGGTCATCTTGCTGGGACGGACCCAGGCGGATATGACCGAGCTGAAAGCCACCTATGAAAATCAGTTGAAGGCCTCGAAACAGTTGTTAGAGGAAACAGACCGGAATCTCCGCCGGATGGAGAGTCAACTGGCCGAGAGACGGGGTGATATGGACTCTCTGGGTACAAATCTGGAACGGATGACCCAAGAGCGGGATGCGGCTTTAGCGGCCAGGTACTTGTTGGAATCAAAGATCTCGGAGATGGAGACCACACGCGCCAGTTTGGGTGACCGGGTCCAATCCCTCGAACTGCGGCAAAAGGAGCTCCATCAACAGGTGGGACTTCTTGAGGAGCAATTGGAACGCGCCAAAACACGGGCCGAGGATCTGGAACTCGAAGCATTGCGTGGCAGGGGACGTATCGCTGATCTAGAGAATGAGCTCGCGATGGCTCGTGAAAGGAGCAGCGAGCTCGAAAACACTCTTGAGCAGATCCGGCAAACAACCGCTCCAGTGGAGGATTTTCTCTCACTCAAGCGGGGCCTTCTCCAGGTTCAGGAGGAACGTGTTGTCCAAGCACAACAGGAAGCTTACCAGATCGAAACCATCGCGCGCCTTGAACAGGAGGCCCAAGAGCTACGATCCCGCCTCCAAGAGGCTGAAGCTGCACGTTCCCAGGCCCTGATTACACGGACCCAGCTCCTTGAGAAAAATAAGACTCAGGGGGATACCACTCCGCCCAAACAAGAACACCCTCCCCTCCGGGAGACAAGTGAACCTCCTGGAAGCGATATCGAATCCCCCGCTCCAGTTCCAACCGAATCACCGAATGTCCCGCAACCTGAAACCACCACTCGTCCACCCTCCATTGTCCAGGTATTCGAGACTGAACCGTATGATTCCATGATGACTACATCCGAGGATGAGGTACTTCCTTTCGCGGATTTCGCCATCCCAGCGGTGCCACCGCCATCCCCGAGGTTCGTACAGCCCCCAGAGAATCTAGAAAAACCTGCTGAGACAGCCAGTCGAACGATGCCCCCTCCACCGCCGGTTGAGGCAAGTCTTTTCGGATTTGAGGATGAGCCTCCCGTGCTGGACTCATTAGCCTTTCAGGAAGATGACCGGATTTTCGCGGAACTGACAGGATCCTCAGACTCTTCAATGAACACCAGGGAAGAAGTGTCTCCATCGGGAACAGGACTTGATGCCATGTTGGAGGATTCCCTGGCGATCCCGGAAGGCGGAAGAGAGGAAGTTCCTTATGCGGGGGAAGATGAGCCAGGGGGAATAATCGGTATCCAGGAAGTCCTTTCAGAGGAAGAACTCATCGCGGAAGAGACTCCCTCAACCGGGACACCAACGGAAGAGGTTGACAAGGGAATCACTGCTCTGGATCGAACCAGGGCTGAGACAGAGGTTGCGGGACCATTGTTCCCAGAAGGGAAGGAGTCCTCGAGCTTCACTCCCATGGAGGAAACCAGCGTGGCGGATGTGCTCAACCGGGCACTCGCGAAGGAGGCGGATGAAGCAGCTTCTGTCCAGAACCCTTCCCAGACTGATTCGGTTTCAGAGATCCTTTCACGTTTATCGGATGGAGAGGGACCTCGAGTGAATGGCCGAACCTTCGAGGAGCTCATCCCGGAGGAAGAACCGGCTGCCATACTCGATACTTCTCCGGCGCCAGCCCCCCCATCCAGCGAGGTTCCAGTTCAACCGGTACCCCTTACGAGTGAGGATTCCCTCATTCCACCAACCCCCTTCCAACCAGCCATGGATTTCCCCTACCCGGAGATCACGGGAGCCAAGATGGAACATTTCATCGGGAAACGTGTGCTATTGGTAGGAGGAGATGAACGCTTCCAGTCCGATTACGCGCACCTTTTCACAATGGTCCGTGCCGATTTGCTTTACTTTCCCAGTATTCTTCAGCTCGAGAAACAGGGCATGAAACGGCATGTACGCGATTGTGATCTGGCGGTGGTGTTTGGGCGTGCCGTCAACGAACCCGGACTGTTACGCATGAAGCAGGTGGCCGAGGAATATTCACGTCAAGTCTTCGAGCATCCCTCCTCGGGATTGGTTTCCCTCTATCACCGTCTGCAACGGGTGAACGACGAGATCTGAACAGCTGGGTTTTCCCTTGTTGTAGGATCGAGCCTCCTGTACATTGGATTTCCGTCTTCGCGGGAATCCACTGCTACATCCTTTTTCCACAGGCTTCTGGTCTGTCCCATGCAACGTATCCTTCTGGCAATCTTTCTTGGTGTGGGTTTAGGAGTACTCCTGTTGGAGGTAGGTCTCCGCTTCCTCTTCACAGGCCGCGTGGTGACCTTACCGCATCCTCTATATCTCCTTTCACGGATTCCGGACTCTGAGGGAACATGGACCTCTCCCAAAGGTGAGTTCACGCAAGTTATCCATTTCAATTCATTGGGATTACGTGGAAGTGAACCTCGTCTTAAAGAGGCTCATCGTTTCCTGATTATGGGGGATTCCATGGTCGAGGCACTGCAGGTGGCCGAGGAAGAGACATTCTGTTTCCAGATTCAAAAGGAGCTGGCAGGTGAATGCATGGTTGTGAATGGAGGTGTGGGGGGCTATTCACCACTCCTGATGCGTCTGCGCCTGCCCGAACTACTCGAAATCCTACATCCCCAGAAAGTAATGGTGGGAATTTTCCCGAATGATCTGGAGGAGGAGCACCGTTACTGGGGGTTCGCGGAGAAGAATGAGACAGGATATCCCATTTCAGTCAACAATCCGGCCCTGAGATCATGGACAGGGTGGCTG
>CAZORO010000561.1:0-3756 GCA_964581845.1 uncultured bacterium | reverse complement strand
ATTATAAGTACATTGAGGATTCAGGCCGCGGCGCGGAGGATTTTGCATTGTTCCAACGTTTTGACCGGGACTGCAATAAAGTTTCCAATATGACCTATGGACGGAATATCCCCTCACCACATCACGGTTCGCTTCCGGAGTGGTCCGCCGCACAAAGCCGCACGGCGGGGTGTGATGTCCTATCCAATGGAAACAGTGTGTTCGTGATCGCTGACCGGTCCAGCGCGGAAGGAACCGGGCCGGCTCACTACTATGGTCTTATCGGCCTACAGGCCAATCTCTTCAGCATCGCTGATGCCTCCGCGGCCAGCTACATTGTCAACACCACAAATGTCTACCGCCGTCCAGACAACACCACCATCCAGAATGGGAATGCACCAGGAACCGCAGCTGGAACTGGTTTCTGGGTAACTCATGCGGATAGTGATGGTGGAACCATCGCGGTCTTCCGCAACAATGGAACACGGATCGGTCAGATTTATGGCGTAGCAGCCCCTTACAACGCGGATCCAGCCAGCCTGCTGGGTAGCGCCACCCGGACCGCCGATGGGAGTGGTGGAAAGTCTATCGCGGCGGCAAATAACCTCATCTTCATTCCGGCCCGGTACAGCCAAAACTCTGGAGCATTACGTCCATGCATTCTGCAGTTCCAAGTCGATGTGGAGGCTGGAACACTCACTCCCCTTCCCGCGCTACTTGCAGATGATGACTATCTGATTCCCCCACGAACAGATTGCAAGACCGACGACCTGGATATCTCGGTCAACAACTCCGGCTGCGTTGCCATTTGCTGGCGCAACCGTGATGAGGTAGCGTGGCCACCTGTGGCACGTGTTTTCCAGGGAGATACAGCTCTGACGGGGAGCTTCTATGTCTCCTCGATCACAGCAACTGACACAGGTTACGATTCCTACTTTGTCAAGGTGGCCATGAGTGGAAATGAACTCCTCGTTGTCTGGGAGTCCAGCAATGGGATCACCCCTTTGGGTACCGACTGCTACGGCCTGATGAAACCGCAAGCCACACTCGGACGCGTGTTTGAGATTCAGAATGCCACACGAGTGGAGGATTGGGATCTGTATTGAGAACGAGGGTGTTTCTATCGAATAGGAAAAGCGGTATGTAATACTGGATGATGTGGTAATTCCGGAGGGCCGGTGATGATAGTTCTTCGATTCCAGCCAGTCGTTCTGCCCATTCTCATGTGGCTAATGGTTCCCCTGTGCATCGGGAATACCCTTGCCGCTCAGGAGGTGGACTCCAACCCCATACTTGCCACATTCAATGGGAACACGATCACGCGCGGTGATTACAACCTGTACCTCCGGAGCTGCTGGAAGGAAATCACACGAAAGCGTCCCCACTTCCCAGATCACCGGGAGGTGCTTGAAAACTATGCACTCATCCGCATCGCTTCGGCTTCGCTCGAAAATCAGGTCACCCGTGAAATCATTCACAGAAATCTTCACTGGGATATCTGGTCCCTTCAGTGTCATGAGGCTTACACCCGCCTGGCCGAGGCCGTGTTCAGGCCAGGTACAGCTCCAACCCAGGAGGAAGTTGAGAAGTATTACCAGGACCATCTAGCCGAGTTGACTGGGCGCAAGGAGTTCTCCTTCCGCAATATCTTCTTCGATCTGAGCCGTTGCCCGGATGATTCTTGCCGGAGCGAAATGGAACGTACATCCAATGAAACCCTTTCCATTCTCAAGGCCCGTGTTGATCCGGTTTCCGGAACTATACCGCTTTCGAGTTTTCTCGAGGTGGCCTCCACCAAGACAGGAAAAGCCACCACCGAGTTTCAGGTTCGAGGCCCCTTTCCCATGGGTGAGATCAATCCGGAGCTCGAACAGACAGCGATGTCTCTCGAACCTGGTCAGATCAGTGGGTTGTTGAAGACACGCATGGGTTTGCAGATCCTCCGTCTGGAAACCAAGTCAACAGGTGATCCCCCCGCTTTTGAAAAGGTTGAGGAAGACATCCGCAGACAGATCCAAGCCAGCCGGATCAACCAGCGCCGCCGTGATTTCTACAAAGCCACCGCCACTCCAGAGAGGATACAAATCACAGCCGAAGGATTGGGTGAGATCATCCGCTGGGCAACGGCACCAAACGAGGTCAAGGATGTCCTTCTAGCCAAGGCAGGATCTTTCACGCTGAATGTTCTGGATTATCTCAGGTATGTCAAAGCGAACTCCCGCGGCCTGCTCCCAAGTCCAGATCAGTCAGCGGATGAAATCCGCCAAACACATGAGGACTTTATCAAATCACGTATCCTCGAACAGGAGCTAGTCCGGCAAAAATCCGAGGAAATGGGATTGACCCAAGATGCCACCTACACAAGCCGGATCAAGGTGGGCATGGAGGTCCTCATGGGAGGGCGTTATCTCCAAGTGCTGGTCCAATCCCATCATGCCCAGCTGGGTCCGGTGCCCGAAAACGAGATTGAGCAATATTACCAGCAACACTCCGCGGAGTTTCAATCCAATGCCCAATACCGCCTACGGGAGATCGCCATCAAGCCGGTGGAGGCCACTGGACCAGTCGAAATCGAGATGGCCATGCGGGAGGCGGAAAAGCGGATCCTGGAGTTATTAGGGGAGATTCGTAAAGGGGCCAACGAGGAGGAGATCATCAAGAAGTTCTCCCACGGCGAGGAGGCCGCCAGGGGTGGAGTCACGGGTTGGCTCATCCGAGATACGCGATATTCACCACTTGTGTGGAATGATCTGGTGGACCTGCCCCTGGGTGCGTGGACATCGAAAACCTACCGTCACCGGGGAATGGCCATTGCCCTCAAAATGGAGGAGAAGATCCCCTCCGAGCCACTCACCCTGGAGCAGGCACGAAGTGACATTGGGACTCGTCTTTTTTCCAGGATGCGAAACGAGGAATCAAAACGCATAAGGAATGGAATGCTGGAAAAGGCGGACTTCAGACTGGTTCAGGAAGAAGTGAACCGCCTGACACCCATGAAAGAATTTTTCCATTGAGGAAGGAGTCCCTGTCATGCTGGTTTTACGTTGTTCCCTCATTTCACTTCTCTTCTTGTGTACTTTGGGGGGGATGCTTTTCCCCAGCGGCTTTGCATGGGCTGGAGACCGGTTTGTCCAAGACAAATTCGTCATCAGCTTTTGGGTGGATCCTCCCATGGATGCAAATGCCGGGCAACGCTATCGCGAGATCGCCGAGGCCCATTTCACGATGGTTCTTGGAGGTTTCGGCACCACCCCAGAATCCGTCCCCAAGATGCTCAGGCTGTGCAAGAAATACGGACTGAAGGCGGTGGTCCCAACCTACAACCAGGCTCCTGAAAGACTCCCGGGTGGATCCGCCTGCTGGGGATATGCGGTTCGAGATGAGCCTTCCACACGCGATTTTCCCACTCTGCGTGAGAGAGTCGATGCACTCCGCAAGGCCCATCCGGGAAAACTGGCCTATATCAACCTCTTCCCGAATTACGTAAGCAAGGAAGGGATGGGTGCCGACAGCTATGAAGAATACGTTTCCCGCTTCATCAAGGAGGTGGGTGTGGATGTGCTCAGCATGGATTATTACCCTCTTTTCAAGCCAGATACCGATGGCCGTGATGGTTACTGTGGGAATCTGGAGGTCATGCGTAAGTACTCCCTGGAGGCGGGCATCCCCTTCTGGAATTTCTTCAACTCGATGCCCTTCGGACCCCATACGGATCCTACTGAGGCCCAGCTGCGTTGGCAGATCTACTCTTCGCTGGCATATG
The DNA here is from genome assembly GCA_964581845.1 of uncultured bacterium. Taxonomy (GTDB): domain Bacteria; phylum Hinthialibacterota; class Hinthialibacteria; order OLB16; family OLB16; genus OLB16. Next base: position 14 of record CAZORO010000561.1, on the reverse strand, counting down.
GGGCGAAGGGAGTC
>CAZORO010000560.1:0-3759 GCA_964581845.1 uncultured bacterium | reverse complement strand
AGTCCAGGCCCATCAATGCACAGACCGTGGCTGTGGCAACTCCATGCTGCCCCGCGCCTGTCTCGGCGATGATCCTTTTCTTGCCCATCCTTCTGGCAAGGAGGACCTGCCCAAGGGTGTTATTGATCTTATGAGCGCCTGTGTGAAGGAGGTCTTCGCGTTTGAAGAGGATCCTCCCCGTCCCATAGTGTTCACTCAGCCGCTTGGCCTCGAAGAGAGGTGTTTCACGGCCCGCATATTCATGTAATAGGTAATCGAGTTCCTCTTGAAATGATGGATCTTGACGGGCTTGAAAATATGCCTTCTCAAGGTCATCCAATGCCCCCATCAGGGTCTCAGGGACAAATTTTCCCCCGTACCGCCCGAAATAGCCGCGCCGATCCGGGAAGTCATACATCTTAATGCTTTCAATAGTCATAAGTTGGGAGTTGACTCTATTTCAGACCGATGAGAATACTCTTCCCCCTTTGCTCAAAAGTGATCTTATCTTCCCGGGCCAACCAACCGATAACCCGCTGGACTTCAACCTCACTCAAATTCCTTGACTTCTTTAGAGACGCGATTGTGGCCGGACCATTCGTATTCAACTCCGCCCAAACTAGACCCGCATTCTTTCCGATCTCCATCGCTTCATCGCTCATAGACATAGAACCATCCCCTTTTCCTCGTTCTCCCTTTAACACCGAGCTCATTCAGGGGCCGCTCAGTGCCGGCCGGGGTTAACAATGGTAACATTGTCGCCAGCCCCTCCTCTCCTGTCAATTCTATAAGATTTTTAGACTCGAGTTTGGACTCTCACAGGCGGAAGGAGGAAGAGGCTAGGCAAAGATAGAAAACTCTGGTGGAATTCTTGCGGTCAAGATTATTCAGCTAAAAGTCGATACCCTAGATTTGAGTCATGAGGACTTTATTCCGTGGTCTGATGGAACACACAAGGGGATACACAATAGCCAGATTGACCTGGCTAATCACATGGGTCATGGCTGGCATGATTTGGCTCATTGGAGCTGGATGGCTGGTAATGCATCCCGTCTATGCTCAGGTCTTACAGGAATACGAACCGGATATGGCTCCCCAGGAGGTTGAAGGGTACACAACCGTCCCAGGAAACGCCACGATCCGCCAGGCGAGCGGGGATCTTGCTCAGCTTCCCCCGGTTTCAGCTTGGCGGCCCAAACTCTCAAAGGACTCTGGTTACCGCCTCTGGGACTGCATTCACCTGGCCTTGGAAAACAACCGCCCTTTGCGGAATGCACGTGATGATTTGCGGATAGCTCAGGTTACACTCCGAGAACGTCAAGAGGAATTCGGCAATATCTACCAGCTCGGGGCGGGGGTACATTATGATGAGAATCTGGCTCATACCGATTATGACCGTTACTCTTTCTCTCTAGGTGGCACTGAGGGGGGTGCTTCAGGGATGTCCGACGGAACCATCCTGAGCCGCCGTTTTCCGCATGGTGGAACTTTGTCCTTGGGGGGAAGAACCACCTACCAGTCAACCGAAATCCCCCGCTATGCCTACTTACTGGATGCCAACGGAAACCCGGTGGTCGATGCGAATGGCAATCCTGTGCTTATGAGCAGGATGGCCGATATCCGCTGGTTTTCTGAGGCCAATCTGGTCATCACCCAGCCTTTATTAGAGGGGGCAGGTGAGGTGGCGATGACCAGTTTGCGTGTTCAGGAGCTGGAGCAAGCCGCCACCAATCTTAACTTGGAGCGATCCATCCAAGGGGTCATTGCGGAAGTGGTTCAAGACTACTTGGGGGTACAACAGTCCATCTCTCTTGCTTTGGTCCAACAAGATTCTTATCAACGTGCCTTGACTGTTTTCCGTCTCACCCAGGAGAAGTGGCCCTTTTCACCCGCCGATGTTGCTCCCATTGATCTTCTCCGCGCCGAACAGCAATTGACCTCCACCCAGCAACAGTTGATCGATGCCAAGAATGACGTGGAGAATAACCTTATCGAACTTCGTCTCTCCATGGGAATTGAACCCGATGCCGCCGTGATCCTGGCGGGCACAGATGTGCCCATTGTGCCCCAACCCAGCTTCCATGTGGATGAAGCGGTGGCTGAGGCGCTCAGAAATCGTCCCGACTTTCGTGCCCTTCAGCTCATGGTCCGTCAACAGGAACTCTACCTTGATGCAGCACGGAATGCGCTCTTGCCTAGCCTGGATTTTTCGGCTCACATGGGATTGAGCGACCAGGCGGATGATCTGTATGAATCTTATTCTATGTTTGACTATCAGGATGTTGGCGCCGACCTGCGGCTGAATCTTCCTCTCAACCTTCCTTCTGATAAGGCGAATTTCCAGCGCAACCAAATTCTGTTACGTCAAGCCAGGACGAGTTACCAGCAATTGGAACGGGAAATCGCCTATGAAGTGGACCGCGCTTTTCGTGCTCAACAGACTCTGGTCGAACGGATCACTGTTCTAAGGCGTAATGAGGAACTGGCGCGAAGAACCTTTGAGACAATGGCGGGACTCGCTGAGTATGGACAGATCGATCCCTTCGATTCCGTCCAAGCTCAAAATGACCTGACTTCAGCCTCGGCTACCCGAGTCCGTGCCGAAATCCAATATGTGATGGCTATCGCGGTCCTTGACCTTGCCATGGGACGTCCCATCAGCGAGGTTATGGCAAGATACTCTCCCGCGGAGGGGTCTCCTCCAAAGTGAATCTAGGGGATTCCAGTCCAGATACAGGGCTCTACATCCATATTCCCTTCTGTCTCTCACGTTGTGGTTATTGTGATTTTTCCGTAGTCACCAATCGGGATGATTCCCAGGATCAGTATCTCCAATGTCTTCAGAACGAAATCACGTTCTGGTCCAAACGCATCGGACGTCCCCTGGTGTCCCTCTATTTTGGTGGGGGAACTCCCAGCCGTTTCCGGCCGGATCTCTGGTCACAGCTCATGGGTGTGATTTCCAGGAGTCTTGTGGTTGAACCGGGAGCTGAGATCAGTGCCGAGGCAAATCCTGAGAGCCTGAATAATTCCCTTCTTGCGCGCTGGCTGAGTCTAGGGGTGAATCGTGTCAGTATCGGTGTGCAAACCTTCAAAGACTCCCTGCTCTCGTTGATAGAACGGCGGCATACCTCGGAGGTGGCCCGGCGTGTGATTGATAGTTTGAAAGCTTCTGGCATCCCGGGTTGGTCCCTCGATCTGATCTATGGCTTACCGGAACAGAGCCTGTCCGATTGGGAAGAAGACCTCGAAATGGTGATGGAGATCGAGCCTCCTCACATCTCCTTTTATAACCTTATCCTTCATCCAGGACTGCCAGTTACAAAGAAAGCGATCGAACTTCTTCCACCGGATCATGAGGATCTCCAGGCAGAGATGTTCCTGAGAGCAGTAGAGAGGTTCAAGGAAAGTGGTTATGAGGTCTATGAGTTGAGTAACGGCGCCCGGCCTGGTCATGCCTGCCGGCACAACCTGCTGTATTGGCGTGGCGGAGAGTGGATCGGGATGGGACTCTCAGCATCAAGTTATTTCAACGGACAATATTTTTCCAATCCTGCCACATGGGAAACCTATACCGCCATGTGGAACCAGGTTCCAGATTCCCTACCCCTCCCCATCAAAACACCAAGCCACGAAGCGCGGTTGATGGACCTGGTGATGCTTCGGCTACGGACAGCGGAGGGATTGGATCTCGGCGAGGTGGAGTCCCTCTTAGGGAGGGTGATTCCAGAATCCCTTGAAGTTTTAATTAAGGACATGCGGAATCATGGTTATCTTATG
>CAZORO010000559.1:3430-3770 GCA_964581845.1 uncultured bacterium | reverse complement strand
TGATCGCCGACACGGTCTCGTTACGGGAAGAGTTGGAACGCCAGCTCGATGTGGAGATCGAAACCGAAGCGGACCGTGAAATCGGACAGGCGATTATTCAATCCCTCGATGATGATGGGTACTTGGGAGTTTCCGTGGAGGAGCTTGCCTACCAGACCGGACGGAGCGTGGAGGATATCGAGCGTGTCTTGAAAGTGTTCCACACCTTTGACCCGCCCGGTATCGCGGCAAGGAACCTTAGCGAGTGCCTGGAAATCCAATACCATGCTTTGAACCTCGACAATCCGCCGATGCTGGAAGTCATCCGCCACCATCTCGAGGATCTGGAACGCAAACGCTA
>CAZORO010000559.1:0-3379 GCA_964581845.1 uncultured bacterium | reverse complement strand
CAGGAGATCGCGGACACGATCTCTAAATTCGAACCGCGTCCAGGGCGTAGGCTAGGAGCCTATGAGAATGAGTACATCACCCCCGATGTGTTTGTCGAACGTGTCGGAGATGACTGGCAAGTCCGTGTGAATGACGAGGGTATCGCCCCATTACGGATCTCCCCGCGTTATCGCCAGATGCTCGAGAACCGCGAAAATCTCGATAAGGAAACACTTCGTTATCTCCGCAACCGGCTTCATTCGGCGGTGGATCTTATCAAGAACATCGAACAGCGGAAAATGACCCTCTACCGGGTCACTTCAGAGATTGTCAACCAGCAAAAGGAGTTCCTTGAAAACGGGATTACCCATCTCAAACCGATGCGTCTACGCGATGTGGCCGATGTCGTGGGGGTTCATGAAACCACGGTGTGCCGGGTGGTGAATGGAAAGTATGTGGACACACCGCAAGGGTTGTTTGAGCTGAAGTACTTCTTCTCTAGCGGGCTTGAGTCGGACACAGGAGAGGATGCCTCGGCAAAAAGCGTGATGGCGATGGTCCAGGAGCTTGTGGACAATGAGGATCCGAAGAAACCGCTCTCCGATCAAAAAATATCCGAAATCCTGAAGGTCCGTGGGATCACAGTAGCCCGCCGTACCGTGGCCAAATACCGCGATGTACTTGGGATTCTCCCCACCTCGATGAGAAAACGTGTGTAGAAAAAAACTGGAGTGGCGAGTTTATACGCTTTTTTAAAGCGAATAAATTCGCCACTCCGTCATTCTGTTATTCCGCCAGTTACTCCGATCGCAGGAGTCTTTCCACGGCCTCGACCCGCTGGAAGAGTTTGGGTAGACGTCGTAGGTGGGCCTTGAGGCGTAGATCGAGATCGTGACGGATGGCGGGGATGCCGCTGACCACGGCGCGGTCCTCGACCTCATCGGACACCAAGCTTTTAGCTCCAACCATCACCTCATCCCCCACACGGCGGTGAGGTTCGATGCACACCTGGCCGGCCAGGGTGACATTGTTTCCGACCACCGCACCTGGGCCGATGGAGACCTGCGCCACAATGATGCAGTCATCTCCGATGTGAGCCTCGCTGCCGATGCGGACTAGGTTATCGATCTTGGTTCCGGGGCCGATCCGTGTGGGGGTGTTCTTTCCCGGTTCCACGGTCACATTGGCTCCAATCTCCACATCCCGTCCGATCTCAATGAGAAACTTGCGGTCAAGGTCACTGGCGTTGATGTTGACTGGAGAAAGCAACACAGTCCCACTGTGAATCACCACATCCTGGCCCATGCGGATACGAGCACCAATGACCACGTTAGGGTAGATCCATGTCCCCGGTCCAATCGTACTACCCACCCCAACCTGGCTTCCCGCCATGAGGGTCACATCCGCTCCCACATTGGCTTCCTCCCCAACACAACAAAAAGGGCCAATCGAGGCAGCTGGATCGATGTGGGCGGTGGAAGCCACCACAGCTGTGGGATGGATTCCAGGCTCAGGGCGCTGGCGTTTGGGAAGAAAGATCCGCATCGCCTCGCCGAAGGTAACATAGGGATCGTTACTCCGCAGCAGAGGCCGGAAATCGGTTTCGAGGTCGGCGGGGACCACGATGGCCGAGGCACGTGAGGAAGGGATCGCACTAATGTATTTCTCGTTATGAACGAACGAAAGCTCGCCAGGACCGGCAGCATCAATCGTGTTCACACCTGAGATAAGGATCTCTGGATCACCTTCTAACTTACAAGCGATCCTTTCAGCCAGTTCCCCCAATTTTAACGTGGGCACCGAGTTTACTCCTTGTTGAGAGCTTCCAGGACCTTATTGGTAATATCGAGACGTGGATCACAGTAGGCCAGATCCGATTCCTTAAAGATCATGTGGTACTTGTTAGTGGCGGCCACTTCCTTAATCGTTGATTTGATCTTCTCGATCAAGGGACCTAATTCCTCACGGCTCTTTTTTTCAAGGTCATGGTCCTTCCCTGCCTTAAATTCCTGCAGGATGTTCCATTTTTTACGTAGGTCCTCAAGCGCCTCTTGCTTCTGCTTCTCGTCAAACAGACCATCCTTGAGCTCATATTGTTTGACATACTTGTCGAAATCAGCGCTCATCTCATCGAGAGTAACCTGCTCCTTCTCCTTAACCGTTTTGATGCGTGTCAGGGCCTCCTGATACTTTGTGTACCCCTCCCGGATCCGGTCCAAATCGACATACCCGATACTCAATGCCTCGGATTGAGCGGGATGAATTGGGACGAGAAAACTCATCCCTAATAAAACGAGTAGGATGATATTAAGTTTCACGATATTCCTCATGGTTCAAAATCCTCCACTTCCCCTTTATTTCTTTGAATCGGGTTTCACCCACTGGCCCCATATGTTGATTGGTATGTTAGAAACTCGCTCCGAAATTGAACTGGAAGTTCTGTTTTTTGTCCCCGGTTTCCTTAGCCACTGGGAATCCTAGATCAAGCCGGACCAATGCATTGTTGAATAGGTTTAACCGGAGACCGGTGCCCACCGAGGCCCTGGTTGTGTCGAGGTCGAAGTCGGTGGCTTCTTCGAATACATTACCAGCATCCACGAAGCCGATTGATTGGACGGTATCATTCCAGCGATAACGGAGTTCGACATTGGAAAACCACTCCGCCTCGCCCCCGACACGCGTATCATCGTCATAAAAAACTTCATTCCCGTCAATATCGGTGTATTTCCGCTGGGCATACTTAACTGGTGAGATTCCCGCCACTCTGAAACCCCGGACGGTGTTGGAGCCCCCCAAAAAGTAGCGTTCATGCAAGGGAATCCGTTCCGTGCTCGAAAAAGGGAAAGCCATGGCGTAATGGCCGCGTAAGGCCAGTACCATTTTCTCTCTCAGCCGAAGATAACGGTCGACAGTTCCGGAAAGAGCCGCGAACTTGTTGTCTCCACCAATCCCCGCTCCCTCCACACTGAACACATCCCGGACACCCTTAGTGGGAAAGAAGACATAGTCTCGTGTGTCTCGCGCGAGCCGGAGCGCCACGCTACTGGTGATACTGGTATCCTCCGCGAAGAGCTCATCCACCAGCGTGGCATTGTCATCATCCGGGTCATGGAGGATCAAGTCATCACCGGTATCCTCGATCTTGACCTGCTCCAACCGGTATTCCACCTCCGCGTTCAGTTCACGAGTCAGCTGGCGCCCCAAGGCTACGGTCCCACCGATCCGCCTTTCCGCGAAGTCTCGTCCACCCACCTTTTCGGTCTTACGGTAATAGACCCCATAGCGGTTGGTGAAATCGGTGTTGTTCAGGTGCGGGTTAAAAAAGGAGAGTGAGACACTTTGACGTTTGCTGCCCACATCCGCTTGGAAGGAATAGCTCCAAGCCCTCCCGAAGGCATT
>CAZORO010000558.1:0-3792 GCA_964581845.1 uncultured bacterium | reverse complement strand
CCCTCTCCTGGCGGGAGAGGGGGGCGGGGGGGGTGAGGTCGAGGGGCAGGGGGGGTGAGGTTATTCAAACGTTGGCAGCGCGCCTTTCTCGCCGCGCGTATATTCAATGAAGGCATCCTCGAGGTTCATCTCCATCTCTTCGACCCGTTTAGGCTTAAGCCGGTCCAATTCGGCCCGGTGTTCGCCGTTGTAACCCACGATAACGAGCTCCATCCGTTCCCCGCTACACCGGGATGAAACCACCCCACGCAGAGCCGGCGTTTCGGGCACGGTTCCGGAAAACTCCAGCACCACCTTGCGTAGCGACTCCTTGAATCTCTCCGCCGGGCAATCCACATGCAGCACTCCCTCCACCAGGATTCCAATCCGGTCGGCCACACGTTCCACATCGCCAAGGATATGGGAGCTGAACAGGATGGTACGTCCCTGACGCTGAATGATCTGGATCAATGATTCGAGGAACTCGCGCCGCACCACAGTATCGAGGCCAATGGTGGGGTCATCGAGGATGAGCAGCTCGGGGTCTTGAGCCACCGCCAAGGCGAGTGAAACCTGAGCACGTTGACCGCGCGAGAGATGGCGGATCTTCTTCTTGAGGGGAATCTCGAAGTGGGCCAGGATCTGCTCCACCAGGTCCTGCTTCCAGGTGGGGTAAAAAGCCCGTTTAAATTTCACAATCTCCCCCACCTTCATCCAGTTGATGAGCGGATGCCCTTCGGCCATAAAGGCCACGCGCGAACGTACCGCCGTCGAAAGAACACGGGTGTCTTCGCCGAACACGGTTGCGGAACCCCGGTCGGGATGCAGCAATCCCAGCAGCATCTTGATCGCGGTGGTTTTACCCGCGCCATTGCGCCCAAGCAGGCCATAGACACTCCCCTTGGGAACCTGCAAGTCGAGGGTGTTAACCGCCTTCAAGCCGTTGAAGTATTTGGTCAAATGATGGGTGGAAATGACCGCTTCCATAGGTCAGCTCCTTTCACCTTCGGAATGAAATTCGGATATTGGAAAAGTGAACTGCCGTGCCCGTTCATTCAGGAGCGTACGGACCTCTTCTTCCGGGAAACCGAGATGCACTGCCTCTATCAGGAGATGATCGATCCCCTCGATCAGCCTTCGCTTGCGGACTTCATGGGTGAGGTCATGGTTCGGCTCGGCGACAAAGACTCCTAGGCCGGGGCGGGTCAGCAAGGTGCCCTCACGTTCGAGCTCAGTATAGGCGCGGGCGATGGTATTCGGGTTGACCACGAGGCTTTTGGAGAGCTCGCGGACCGAGGGGAGACGTTCACCCGCCGTGAGAGAACCACGCGCCACACCCTCGCGGACCTGACTGACGATCTGCTGGTAGATGGGGAGGCGGCTGGTGGTTTCGATTCGAAAGTGCATGGTAGCGTCCTTACTGTACTAGTAGTATTAGTACGGTTCAGAGACAATGTCAAGACTTTTTTTTCAGAAAAAATCACCCCACAATCCGTTTCCAGATCCGGTAGATCAGTTTACGCCGGATGGCGCGGTAAGATTCAGCATCCTGATGGTCGGTTTGGACCTGTTTGATCAGACCCTCATAGCCGTGATGACATGCGCTGAGTTCCCCTCCCAGGCGTCCGATCTCGCGCTCAAGGGAGTGTATGGCGGTATGCAATTCTGCTATCGCCGTGTCACGATCATGGACCAGGCGATTGAGATTCGCAATTTCACGGTGTAAGCCCTCCATTTCACGGTGCATACCGCCTAAGGCGAGGTTTCTTGTATTGATTGCCTCCTCACGTGATGCAATGACTTCCTTTAAGGCCGCAATGCCCTGATCTTGTGATTGGATTAGGTCTTCCTGGTTCTTAAGGACTCCCGTCATGTGGTCCAGGTAGGTCTTCCCTTTTTCACGTAAGGTGAGATTCATCAGGGGTGCGGGGAAGGTTCCAGCCAACACGGAGTAGGTGTGACATTCACGAGCCAAGCGTTGGGCTCCCAGTGAACATTGCAATAGTTCCTCAGGATCTTTGGATAAACGTGCGAGAAGCTCGATGAGATCCTCCCAGCGGTCCACAACCCATCCCGCCTTGTAGGCCTCGATCTCCTTGGCCAGATCCAGGTGGGGACGCAAGACCACCGGTACTCCGCTCCACAGGTAAGTGACCACGCGCAAAGTGGAAGCGATTTCCCTTTCCAGATTCAACGTTCCCCATTCGATGGCAAGGTGAGCGTGAGAGAGGTCTTCTATCAGCTCATCCCAAGCAGCCAGACCATGAACCTTGACAGCGGGATGGGATAAAAGGCGGTGGTCAACTGGCTCAAAAACCGACTCATCCAGGTCGTGGTAGGGATGTTTGCCCATCCTTAGCACCAATTTTCCGATCTCGCGGAGTTGGAGTTCATCGGCCAACACGGGCAGCCAGGATGAGGTCTGGTGCCAGGCCCAGGTGATTCCCCCCATGAAGATGGAAAGGCCCGGTCCAGCTGAAACCTTTCTTGGTGGGAGTTCATCCGGTAAGGCGATGGGTAACTGAATGAGCCGTTGAGTCTCTCCCGATTGCCATCCCGCCAAGGTGACGTATGCCGCCAGGTAATGACGCATGGGTAGGTTCGGACAAAGGACAGCATCGGCACGTCCGAGTGTGCGGATTTTATGAGAAACGGTCGAGTGAAGAGTATCTTTTCCCGACAGGCAGTTCTCCAAAACCAGCGGACCGGGGCAATCCGCGATATAGAGACGGTTATCCTCCATTCGGAGGTGGGAAAGCGGCTCCCAGCTCTCGCTCACCACCCAATCGGGGTTCACCCTTTCAACCAGGCTGTCTAGAAGATCGGGCCGATAGAAAAATCGAGTAGCCCATTCCGGGAGCTGCTTTCCCTTGGTGGAGGATTCAAGAAGCCCCAGCACTGTCTCGCATCCTGCTCTTTGGAATAGATGGAAGAGCTGCTGGGCACGTACTCCCCCGCCAGCAGTTGGGTAACCAAACTCCGGAAAAAGCTCGGAGGTGAGAAGAAGGACTCGGGGTTTCAGGTTCACTCGGTTTTCCGGCGTAAAGCGACCATGGTCACATCATCATGAAAAGGTTCGGTACGAACAAAGGAGTGGACATTTCTCCAGATCTCCTCGACCAGAACTTGGGGCTGTTCATTTCCATAGCGATGAAGCAGGCTGGTTAAGGCATCCTCGCCGAACATGATATGATCGGGGGTGAATGCCTCAGTTAATCCATCTGTATACAGAAGAAGCTGGTCTCCCTTTTCAAGGAGAAGATAATCCTCCTCATATCGAATATCCGGAAGGATTTTAAGCGGGACTCCCCCCGTATTGGGAAGCTCCTCCACCCTACCCCCGGAGGTTCGATAGATAAAGGGTGGATTATGACCCGCGCTCGAATAAACTAACCGGTGAGAATGCAAGTTGAGTATGCCATAAAAGGCAGTCGCGAACTGATCACTGGGAACATGTTGCATCAGTACATTGTTAACCACGGTCAACGCTCCGCCGGGGCTGAGGAGATCCTGCACAAAAGCCCGCATAACCACCCGCATGATCGCCATGACCATCGAAGCCGCAGCGCCATGGCCGGAAACATCGGCCACCAGGATCCCCATATGAAGCTGGCTTAGGTGGATAAAGTCATAGTAATCACCACCGGTGCGCAAAGAGGGCGAATAATGCGCCGCACAATCATAGCCTGGCAGAGTGGGAAGCGGATCGGGAAGGAGACTCCCCTGCAACTCCGCAAGGATCTGAAATTCCTGGTCGAGATTCCGGTAAGCACGTGACAACTCCTTCTGGATTCCACGTAGACGTAGACCGGA
>CAZORO010000557.1:0-3794 GCA_964581845.1 uncultured bacterium | reverse complement strand
TTGAGGACCTCACCCCTAACTCCCCTCTCCCGCGAGGAGAGGGGACTTTACTCCCCCTTCTCCCCGCGGGAGAAGGGGGGCAGGGGGGATGAGGTAGTGAGGGCAGGGGAAATGAGGTGGTTTTTGGAAAGGAGCACTTGGTCCATGAACGGCGACACCACCTTTACGAGCTCTCTTTGGCGTCCCATCCAGATTGTTCCGATGGAGATCATCGAATATACGGTGACAATCCTGGTTGTACTCGGTGGGAGTCTTTGTGTTCTTGGTTGGTTGCTGACAGCGGCCGGGTCATGGGGACTCTCACTTCCTGTGTGGGGAGCCGGTGTAGCCCTGTCGGCGGGCTATGCCGGCTTTCACCCGCAAATCCGGACTCTTCTCAGGTTACAGACACGGATTCTCTTGTGGTCCTGGTTGATTCCCATGGCCATCATACCCATATCCCTGCTGTTGAGTTATGAGGAGACGATTTTTGGGACAGTTCTGGTTTTGTCGTTGGCATCCTGGCTGGCGGGTGGATTTCTCTTCGGCGCGGAGTATGTCGAAGGAGCGAAGGAATATATTCAGACCCGCCCAGTTTCGGCCAATGCAGTCCTCTACTGCAAATTGGTGATTCTGCTCTGTTCGGTGATTATTTATGGCAATCTCCTGTACCAAGTCCATTTTATTCAGCCCAAGACTCCCGCGGGGATCTATGAGACACCCTATCCTTCTCTCATTTTCATTTCCGTGGCCTTGTGTTCCGCTGCGTTTACAGTGATCTTCCATGATGTGGTACGGGGGTTCTTGGCCTCGGGGATTTTGATTTATCTTGGTTATTTCCTTTCAAACAGTATTTCCGTTAAGGTTCATTTTCTCCATTTATCAATCAGGTGTGTCCCCAGAGGATGGGAATTTCAACAAGATCCCTTCAGTCTAGTAGTTTTGTTCTTTGTTATATTCTCCATTCCATTCTGTTTATTAACAGTTCTCATTACTTCATTCCATATTCGATGGAGCCATTGTCTCCGATTTCCAATCATGGCGATTCTTTCTGGAACGCTATTTCTCATGGCGCTCTGGACAGCATTCTCATGCCGTTGGTTTGACGGTACTACTTCACTCTGCCGTGCAACTCCAGGGGATCCCAAAGGCTGGGAGGTTCAGGGAAACCAGATTCAGTGGATTGAGAATAATCCTGGAGAAGCCCTCTCATTCAAATATCTTGATCTGGATGATCCGCAAGCATCTCCGGCACTTTATGCAGTTCTTTCAGCCTCCACTGAATTGGTGAAGGAACGTATTTTTCATGGAAACCTTGCGATCATAGTTTCCAGGATTCTAAATCCTCAAGACCTCTATAAGGCCGGTGTACCTGGCAGCTTTCCAAGGAAGGATTGGCCCCGCGAAGGTGGTCTTGACTATGTGAAACCCCAATGCATGGATGTGTACAGTTTGAATGGGATGAATCCACCTGAACAGATCCTATCCCAGGTTGTCTTTGATGTCCGTCACCATCCGGGCCTCCATGAGACTTACTACCAGATTGACAAGAAAAACTGGGGGCGGATTGATTGGTGTTCCGGTAATATAGCATCCCTTACGGGTGAACCGGCACCTTACAAACCATGTGGTTCAAACTTTAAAGATACACTTAAAGCAGGCGTCTGGAATCCCACCGACGCGACCGATGGAGAGTGGAGTGCCGTTCTAACCTCACCTGTTGAGGGTTCCACAGGCAATCAGCAGAAAGATAGCCAACCCATCATGGGCAAGGAGATCGCGCTTTTCATGCGTGACGAGAATGGTCCGCGAGATGAAACCACCATCCCTATCCCGAACCGTTTCTTCAACACCCCCTATCTGGGTCTGAAAATGCTTCAACGCATCGGCTTTCCCACCTCAATCGTGGCCAATACGAAGCAACATTCCAGCAGGCACTTTTTCCTGACCCTCGGTGGCGGTTTTCTGTGTCTTTGGCATGGAGAGATCGGACGTGTGGCGGTGTGGCGGGTGACCGATTCACACGCGCCTGAGTTTATCGGAATCGCTCCCACACCGATTCATAAGGATGACCTGGCAGCCGGCCTGGTCGAGTCGGATCTTCCTCCCATTTTCAGAAATGCCGCTCCTTATGTCCGTTCCGATGGGGCTTTGGGATTCTTGCTTCCGAACACGGGCATTATCTGGCTTGAATTCCCCGCCCTGATGAAGGAGGTGAAATCATGACCCCCTTTGAAAAGCAGCAGATCCGTACCCTGGTCTGGAAGGAGTGGCGTCAGGTGCGCGCGGTCATCGGCATGGCGGGAGGGATCTTCGTGCTGTCGCTATTCATGCCCTTGTGGAGCCACATGACGATTCAACAAACCTTTTCTCTGGGAACGGGGATGTCATTCCTGATGCTGTCTTTTGGCCTGGGAGTGGTCTCCTATGGTATGGAGCTTAACGATCATACGAATGCTTATCTGATCACTCGTCCCGTGGAACACTGGAAGGTTTTCATGGTGAAGCTCCTCTGGTCACTGGTTCCAGTGTGGATCATGGCCTTTCTGAATGCCATCGATTGTATTTCCTGGCGGGTGTTATTCGCGCCGGCCGCGTTGCTCTCCGTGCAGTTCTTCATTCTCCTGATCCCGCCGATGGTGCCGGCCTTGATCCTGTCCGTCAGTGCCGGGCTGCTCGCGGTCTGGTACATGAAGATTGTTCCCATGCCGTTGCTTCTTGTGTTGTGCTGCCTGTTTCTAGCGGGTTCTTATAAGCTGGCTGGGAGACGGATGCGTGGGCCGGGGTGGTGAAAGATGAAGGTAAGCTGGCATCGTTGAATCACCCCCCACCCCAGCCCTCCCCCGCAAGGGGGGAGGGAGTTTTAGTTTCCTCCCCCCTTGCGGGGGAGGGTAAGGGTGGGGGGTCTTATTCAGTAAGCGAGACCATGAAGATAATGATCGTGGTTTTCAGCCAAGTCGGGTGGCAGATCCTTGAGCACTCCAGAAAACTGGAGCAAAGCCTTCCCAATTGAAAGGTCCTCATGGGATATCCCGGGTACATGCACCTCTACCCTGGTGCCTTCTGGGAGTGATGGGGAATCCTCAAGAACCACCACACCATTTTCTATATGTCCGTTATACACCATTCCCGATGATCCTCCTGGAAAAACTCCCTATAAGGGGAATTCTACCTCATATGTACCCTGATCCAAAGCGGGGCAACGAGGGAGACTTGCCCTCTTTTGACCTCATGATCCCCCCGCGAACCTTTCCATTTCCCCCATAGTCCGATACCATACCCCTGTTACTATGGATTCAATGGATGATTCAACTCGCCTGGATAACGATCATCCCCCTCAGGAACAACACATCACCTTTGGGGAGTCTCCTTTGATCGTGGCCTCCGATACCTCGCTCGCGCGGAGCCAGGAATTCGATCGGATTCGTGAACGCATCAGCCAGGTGGTGGGAGAATGGGAGACCCAGCTGACCGACTTGCTGGCGGAAGCGAACGCCCTCTTGATCCGTCAGAATGAGGCCCTGCAAATCCTCTCCAACCGTCTCAAGCTGGAGGTCGGGCAAATTCAGGAGATCCAGGAGAGCCTTCTGCCCCAACAACTCCCGGATCTTCCCGGCTTGGACTTCGCGGCACATTACCTCCCCAGCACCGAGGCCAGCGGGGATTACTATGATTTCCTCGACCTGAGCAGTAACCATATCGGCATCCTGGTGGCCGATGTCTCCGGCCATGGTGCCGCCTCGGCGGTGGTCATGGCCATCACCCGCGTGCTCACCCAGGCCCACCTCAACCAACTGTTGCTTGCCGGCGGGGCG